>DAOVMN010000019.1 GCA_030630685.1 Thermoplasmata archaeon
AATCCCCCCAGATTGGAATCGAAAATATTAGCGTTTGGTGTTTGCATGGGGCGATTATGTTTGGTGATAGGTCAAATATGTTTTATTTCTTAATCACAGACTTACGACATACTCCCCGAATAGAAGGGACTTTGTTGTAACGCAGCGAATAGGAACGCGGATGACACAGATTTGGCGGATATTCGCGGATTTTTCATTGATCTATGTTTATCCGTGTTATCCGCCTTAACGAGGGCTCTGCCCTCATTCGGAGCGAAAACAAGTTTTCACTCGTCATCCGTGTTCCCAAGTCTGGCCGCAAACGAAAGATTTCAGTTCCTTATTCACTATGTCTCTGAGTCCCTTATTCACTAACCTGTAACATAGTTCCCTTCCTCTGCCAATGCCCTAAGCGTCTCCACAACATGCCGGTAGAACTTGTCCACCGACGAGATTTTAACACGCTCGGTCGGGGAATGGGGATGCTCGATCTGCGGGCCGATGGATATCGCATCCATGCCCGGAAACTTCTCCTTGATGAGACCGCATTCCAGGCCAGCATGGATGGCCTTCTTCTCAGGGACCTTTCCAAAGAGCTTCTCGTGCACCTCTGAGGCCACCCTGAGCACATGGGAGTCAAGCTCGGGCTTCCAGCCGGGATAGCTCTCCGAATCCTCCACCCGGGCCCCGGCTAACTCTCCGATGGCCCTGTGGATGCTTCGTGCCCAGGCGAGTGCGGACTTGATGGAGGAACGTGTGGAGATACCCACCTTCAGTTTCTCCTTATCGAGCTCTACAATGGCGAGGTTGGTGGAGGTTTCAACAAGGTCCGGGATGTCCAAAGACATGGCAAGGACTCCATTGGGTATGGCCGTGAGCACCTGGAGGGCCTTTGCAGTGGATTCCTTATTGGCCGCCTTATCCGGCATCTCCGTCTCATCGAAATCTACGGCGAGATCCGGTTCCATGGCCCTGTACTCGAATATTATGCTCTCTGCCTCGCTCCTGGCGGCCCGTATGAACCCCTCTTTCTCCTCCTTCCCAAATAGGACAATGGCCTCCGCCTCCCTTGGGATGGCGTTCCTCTTGCTGCCGCCTTGAAAATTGGCAAGGAGGAGGCCCTTTGAAGTGGCCCTGTTCCCTATGTTAAGGATGCGGGTGAGGGCCTTGTTGGCATTCGCCCGTCCTTCGTGGATGTCCACCCCGGAGTGCCCTCCCTTCAGACCGTGAACCTTGATCTTCAGGGGTGTGCATTCCATTTCCGCTGTATCCACACTCGCAACTGGGAGTGTAAAGGCGGTATCCCCTCCGCCAGCACAACCGATGTAGATCGAGCCCTCCTCCTCGGTGTCCAGATTGATGATCGTCCTGCCTTTCATCATGTCCCCTGAAAGGCCGAATGCCCCGGTCATTCCGGTTTCCTCATCCACGGTTATCAGGAATTCCATCGGCCCGTGCACCAAACTCTTGTCCTCCATGATGGCAAGGATGGCCGCAAGACCGATCCCGTTGTCCGCACCAAGTGTGGTGCCGTTGGCATAGAGCCAATCCCCTTTCACCACGAGCTCGATTGGGTCCCTGGTGAAGTCGTGTACCTTGTCGGAATCCTTCTCGCACACCATGTCCATGTGAGCCTGAAGCACCACAATGAGGGCATGCTCATATCCCGGAAATGCGGGCTTCCTGATCACTACGTTTCCTGCGGCATCCCTGGTATAATCGAGTCCCAGGCCTTCTGCCGCGGATACGATGTAGTCCCCTACGGCCTTCTCGTTCTTTGAACACCGCGGAATGCGGCTTATCTCCTGGAAGTATCTCCAGACATTCTCCGGTTTCAGATGGGTAATATTGCCTGACATGGATAGGCCTTCCTGCTTTATTGCTGGCCTGAGAGAAAAATCTCCGTATAAAGGGATTTCGGTTTTTTAACCATGCTAATCCGGAAATCATAAATATCCCCAGTCGGTACAAGGGTTATGAACCACAACCCCAGATTCAGGGACATAAAATCCCGGAAAGACCTTGAACAGGAGTTCAAAGGGATCGGTGTGGCCCACGAGGGCAGGGAAATAATGGCCAAAAAATACCCTGTCTTCCTGAGGTTCGATAACGTTGACGGAAGGGGTGCTAACATCCTGAAACAGGAGATTCTCGCCCGGGGAGGGGAAGCGGCTATTGCCTATGATGTACTGGCCCTCACGGGCTCTCAAACCAATGTCCTTGTCATGGGCACCATCTCACAGATCCAGAGCCTTGCGGATAAATTGAGAAGTCAGCCTTTGGGGCTCAAAGAGATCGCGGGAGAGATCGAGGAGCTGTTGGAGGTATACCTGCACGGGGTGTGTGACATCGAACTAAGGGGCGGCGGTCGTCTTCCAACTTCCCGTCCCCACATCATGGGAGTGCTCAATGTTACCCCAGATTCCTTCTCGGATGGTGGGGAGCATGCCGCTCCAGAGGAAGCAATTGCTCACGGGATAAATATGATCCAGGAAGGAGCAGAGATAATCGACGTGGGTGGGGAATCCACACGTCCATTCTCCAGACCAGTAACGGAAGAGGTGGAGTTAAGAAGGATAATACCGGTCATCAAGGGGCTAATGAAGGTCATGGAGGAAAAAGCGCTCAATGTCCTTATATCTGTGGACACCCGGAAACCCGCGGTAGCGAAAAGGGCACTGGAGGCGGGAGCGGAGATGCTGAACGATATCAACGCCTTGCGTTCTGAAGGGATGGCCGAGGTTGTTGCTGATTACAAGGTTCCGGTGGTGCTCATGCACATGAAAGGGACGCCCAAGAACATGCAGGTGGACCCGATCTACGACGACGTTGTGGGGGAGATTTTGACGTTCCTCAGAGAAAGGATAGAATTCGCACTGGAATCCGGCATAAAACAAGAAAGGATAATCATCGACCCTGGAATCGGCTTTGGAAAGACCACGGAACACAACCTCATCATCATGAACAGGCTGAGGGAGTTCACCTCACTTGGCCAGCCCGTGCTCGTTGGGCCGTCCAACAAATCCTTCATTGGTAATATTCTGAACCTGCCGGTGGAGGATAGATTGGAGGGCACCTTGGCCACGGTAGCGCTCTCGGTCTGGAACGATGCATCGATTATCCGGGCGCACGACGTAAAAGCGGTTAAGCGTGCGGTGGATATGACCTTAGCCATGAAGGAGCCGATTGGTTAAGCAGCCTTCTCTCGCACCTTTCTCATGGCCCGGTACCAGAATATCCGGCAAAAAAAGGGGCAACTTTCTCGGTCAAGGCTATTGCAAGTTAGGGTCAATTTCACTACATCTGGCCCACAATCACATCCCCCAGAACTGCTCTGTTTTCCGCTTGATCTTCGTAATCTCCCGAAGTGTATCCTGCTCCTCGATGGAGAGCTCTATCTCCTTGAGTTTCCGTGCATCCGCTGCCGGTATGTCGATGTACAGCACATCGTTCTCCCTGAACTGCCGACCGACTGTGGCGTTCTCCACAGCGATGGCAACCTCCTTTCCCATCTCCGCCTCCTTGAGCGTCTCGTCCCCGCTCCGGATGCTCCTGATCCTTCCGAACACCCTGCCGTCCTGCCGTAATAGGCGCATTCCAGGGCGGATCTTCCCTGCAAGCACCCGTATTCCTATCACCGCGGGCTTGCTGATCCTGAAGGTATGGTCCGGCAGGAAGAGGAATTTTGCGGGATACGCCACCTCTATCCTTGAGCCCGCCTCGAGCTCCTTCTTCTTCTCCCTGTGCCACTCGATATAATCCTCGACAATCTTGTAGATGATGTTGTTCTGGATGACCCTCATTTCGCAGTTTTCCAGTTCCTCCACTGCATCGGGCAGGAGCCTGACATTGAAGCCCAGGAGCACTCTGTTCATCGGATCGGGATTGGTGGCGCAGGTAATGATTCCCTTTCGAGAGATGTCTCCTATCTCAGCACTCATGATCTTGACCCCTTCGCTCTTGAGCTCCATGGCCAAGGCCTCCAAGGAGCCGATTGCATCCGCCTTGATCATAATCCCCTGCTCATCGGTTTCCACGTGGGCCGTACTCTCTTTTCTTACCTCCTCAAGAATCTCTTCGAGATTATCCCGGATCACCTTCAGGCTTGCACCAGATACCACATTCTCTAAGTTCTGAGCCAGGATTTTAACCCCTGCTGCGGCATAGATCTCATTAACTCGACTAAACTTCTCTCTCGGGTCCCTTATCTCGTCCATTGGCTTGGGCTTGAGAATCGCTTTTACTTTTGTGGTAGTGAGTGCCTTGCCTCCGATGACAATGGCATCATCCCGCTTAAGCTTGCCCTTGAATAAAATGACATCCAGGGTCTTTCCGAGCCCTTTCTCTTCCTTCACCTCAAGGACTGTTGCCTCGCCTGGAGCCTCGGTGTCCTCCTCGGTAAGGTGCTCCTCAAGAAACCTCTGTGCCAACCCGCCAAGGACCATGAGCAGGTCTGGAATGCCCTCGCCGGTTTTGGCGGAGATGGGAACGATGCTGAAGGTCCGCTTGAAATCCGTTATTCTATCATACCTGTCTGCATTTATCCCCTCGTTGGAAAGTGCACCCACAAGTTTGTAGAACAGTTCGTCGAACCTCTCCTTCACCCTCTCTCCCTGGGAATCGAAATTGACAATAAAGGGTCTGTTCTCGGATTTGTAGCCCCAGATAAGGTCGATCTTATTGGCCGCTATCACGAAGGGGGTCTGATAGCTCTTCAGGATGTGGATGGATTCGATGCTCTGGGGCTTGAGCCCCTCGTTGATGTCCACCACCAAAACCGCAAGGTCGGCTAAAGCACCTCCTCGAGCCCGCAGGGTGGTAAAGGCATTGTGGCCCGGTGTATCGATGAAGAGCAGGCCCGGGATATCGAGCTTGCCGCCCTGGAGAAGAGGGGCACAGATATCGTGTATCTCATCACTGGGAACCTCGGTAGCCCCGATGTGCTGGGTGATCCGCCCTGCCTCTCTCTCGGCCACACGGGTAGAACGAATGTGATCAAGGAGTAATGTCTTTCCATGGTCAACATGACCTAAGACACTGACAATGGGCTGTCTGATTGGCATCTAAATCCTCTACCCACGGCACACTATAATTATTATTTAAGGTCATCGACAAAATAGGCAGATGATGCCTTGTCCGGTTTCGATACCACAATATTTATTATAGTTCTCCGGAATCGACAAACATGGACCCGGCCGATAACAGCAAGGCAGTAAGCGTTTTTCCCATGAGGATCCTTTGTACAGGCTGCGGTACCGGATACAGGATAGACAGGCCGATGGCTTTTCACTGTTCCCACTGCGGCAACCATATTCGGATCCGGCAGGATGGGATGATCGAGATTACCCCAGGAAAACAGCCTCTAAGAGATGCGGAAGAACTTACCATCTCGGCAAAGAAGCAAGGTGATGAGGTGGGCCAGGAAGGAAAAATAAAGGAGACCTTGAAACCTGAAAGGAAGATCGAGGTGCTGTTCCCTCAGGAGGAAGAGGAGGTTGTGGAGATAAAGGCCGGAAAAAAGACCCCAGCAGAGGAGGTTCAAACCGCCCTCCCGGTAACCGAAGAGACAAAACCGGAAGAAAAGGAAGAGGTGGCAGCGGAAAAGAAAGAGGAATCGAAGGCCGAGCTCGAGAAAGAGGTGAAGAAAGAAGAAGTGGAGAAGGAAGAAGCCGGGGAAGAAAAAGTGAAAAAAGGGGAAGTAGAGAAAGAAGAAGTGAAAAAAGAAGAAGTGGGAAAAGAGGAGGAACCACCCATCCCAAAGGAGCCCGTGCCACCCCCCAAGGAGCCCACCCCCAGGCCTGTGGAGAAGGCCCCGACCGAACCCCCAACCACTCCCGGTCCGATTAAACCCATACAAAAAACTGCAAAGAAGAGAGCATTCATTGCCCTGGGGGTGGTGGCTCTAATACTGATCTCGGTGGTGGGCTATGCCATTCTCGCGAAGGAGGATTTCAGTGTCAGGATGCCTGGAGAGAAGATAGGGGACAGGGGTACGTACGATGTGAAGGGGAGGGTATGGGTCTCCTCTCAGGACGGCATCTCAGTGGGCAGCGGGGTGATTCAGGACCTGAAGATCAATTTCAAGGGTCAGACTTGGTTCCAGATAAACGAGACCAAGGAGGAGAAGGACGGCTTTGGTGTAAAGAGGAATACCGTAGATAAATACCTCTACCAGAAACTCAAACTCTCAGGCTCGGGCACGTTTATCGGCAGTTACACGGAGATCAATGATGCGGGTACCATAGAAACCAAATCCTCCTCCTACATCTGCCTTGTGACCAATGATACCATACGCAACCATCTGTACAATGACATGGAGCTTGATATCCCCACCTGGAATATGGAAAGTATAGACAAAGGCATCTATTATCCCTCAGAAAGCAGGGGGGACTACAACCTCTTCGACCTCAGGCAGCGGGAGTACTCCCTGGGAGACGAAGGGGAGTTTGCTGGTGGAGGGCTTCACTGGAAGGCCGAGAAAAAAGAGAAGGTCTACAAATGGGACACACTCAAGCTTCACATCACCGAGAACAACTCGGATGCAAACTGGAGGCAGCTCTCCGGGGACGTCTGGGTGGCCAATGAATGCTCGCTTCCCGTGAAGGTGCACATCCACATGAAGATCGATACCACGAAGCTTCCCCCTACAGAGCAACTGCTTTTCAAGCTAATTACCACCTCGGATGGTATGGTGGAGCTGGACTACACCGCCACCATGAAGGGCTACATTAGAGGGGACAAGGACATCCCATGGGATCCCTGGGGTGAGGACCCGACACTGACACAGCGCATGGGCGTACAGTTTGACAAGGACTGGAAATATGTGCCAGAGCAACGGCTCCTTGAGGTCAACGGCTCGTTCGACCCCTCATTCACCGCCGAATTCGCAGTGGACTATGCCATCAACAACTCCGATGATCTGGAATCGTACATAGAGAAGCACAAGGATGTTGCCTATGTGGTGGACGGCATCTATGGGATCGATAACGGCACACAATCCTGGCAGTTCATATTCGGGTACAGGGAGAAGGGCATCACGACCATCTCCATCGGGTACAACATCACCGTACGCAAAACAGGAGCAGTCCTCTCTATCAAGGACGTCGGCCAGGAACCGATAAACAATCCATCCAATTCCAGACCGGATATCGATCAGGCACTGAACATCGCTGATTCGGAGGGTGTATTCAAGGAGATGGAATTGCTTTCTCCTGTGTTCGTGGGCGAGGGTGAGGTACAGAGGATAGATTTCGCAAGCGGGGTGAGGTTCGAGGTCCAAAACAACCAGCTTCACACCGGACTCTCCCTTTCCGGCTTCAACCCCTTGATGCAGACCACCGTTCCGGCAGGCTATGGATACTACCTGCAGAAAGAGGAGACGGGGAAGGAGTATTACCACCTGATAGAGGGGATGGTGGATACACAGAACGGCAGGATCATCTATGAGGTGGATCACTACCAGACCGGGCATGTTTAAATTCTAATAAAATGGTGTGATGTATTTCCAAAATTGAACGCAATGAGTTCAGAGCAGTCACGTATTGGGTGACGAATTGAGCGGGTTTACACAATGGATATCACCACGGGATTCTTGGATACCGAGTAATGCGGTAGTAAAACCGCAGAGTGGCAGAGAAACGCAGAGGGAGAAAAAGTAAGGTTCTCCGCGACCTCTGCGCTCTCTGCGGTGAATTCTTTTACACAAGCAAATCACTCGGTATCACTCGCATTCCAAAAATCTCTATCACCACTGACCCCATGCCGAAAACTATTTAACCACAAGCTGCATTAACGAAGCACGGGACAGATAATGCTTCTGCTCCCGAAAACTCTTAGGAGGAAAAAACATGAGCAAGACAAAAGAAGAACTTGCGCCTCATATCGATGAAATAAAAAAGGCGCTCAAAGAAGAGGTAAAACCTCATGAAATCGAAACCGAACTGGAAACATTCGTGAACACCTACGGCATCTCACTGCCGGAGGCCAAGCGTGCCGTTATCAAGAAGTTTGGCGGCGACCCAAGAGTCCTCTCCCCGAAACGAACCTATACGGTAAACGATCTACGGACCGGGCTATTCAGGGTGGATATCCAAGGGCGAGTCCTCACCCTTTCCAAACGAACCTACGAACGCGACGGGCAGGAAAGGGTGCTATTTTCTGGCATCCTTGCCGACGAGACCGGTAAGATCGAGTTCACTGCCTGGGACGATTACGGTCTTGAGGAAGGAAAGGCCTACAGATTCTCCAATTCCTACACCAAGCAGTGGAGAGGGCGGACCCAGCTCAATCTCGGGAACAACACAACGGTTACATCCCTGAGTGACGATGCCCTCCCCCCGGTGGAGGAGATCCAGCAGGATGCCCTGATGAACATCGACCGTCTAATCCAGATGGGTGGTGCTCCCGGGGTGAAGGTGGAAGGCTTTATTGTAGGGATCAGGAACGGCTCCGGTCTGGTGTTCAGATGCCCGGAATGCAATAGAGTGCTTCAGAAGAAAAGCTGCATGATACACGGAAACGTGGAAGGAAAACCCGATCTGAGGATAAAGGGGATCGTTGATGACGGCTATGGTGCACTCTATCTCATCGCTGGACGGGAGGTCACCGAGAGCGTATTGGATCATGACCTGGACCAATGCCTGAAGATCGCAAGCGAAAGGATGGACCCATCCTCCATTCAGGACATGCTCGAGGAGAGACTCATGAGCAGATACGTTTCCGTTTCCGGGAATGTCTTCACAGACGACTACGGCACCACCATGCTGGTCAACGCCCTGAACCATGAAAGCAGGGACGTGAAAGACGAGGCCAACGAGATGCTCGAGGCAGTGGAGGGATAAGAATGGCTGACCAGACAAGGAATCGCAGAGAAGTGGCCTGGAGGATTTTCGCGAGGGAGTACAACGCCTCAAGGTATGTCATAAAAAAGGAGGAAGAGATGGCCCCCTCTTACGTCATTTCACCCCTTGGTGCCATGGCAAACCGCGTCTACATCTCCGGGGTCGTCACCGAGGTGGAGAACATAGGCACAGATAACGAACCGTTCTGGAGGGTGAGGGTCACAGATCCGACCGGAGTGTTCTATCTTTCAGCGGGTCAATATCAACCCGAGGCCTCCAAGACAATCTCCAAGCTGAAGGTACCCTCGTTTGTGAGTGTACTTGGTAAGACCAGGACATATACCCCGGAAGGAGGGTCCATGTATGTCTCCATTCTCCCGGAGACCATCGTGGAGGCGGACAGGAGCTCTCGTGACCTATGGATCCTGGATACCGTGAAGAAAACCCGGGAACGCCTCAACTGCATCACCGAGGCCCTGGCCATGGAATCCCCTGTAGAAGAGGAGCTCATGGAGATGGGCTTCCCCAGGGTAGTGGCCAATGGGGCCTTGAAGGCCATTGAGATGTACGATAAGATACCCCTGGAGGAGTTCAGGGAGATGCTCCTTGATCCCTTGCGCACCCTTACCGAGGCAGAGGATGAATTCCTCACCGCCCAGGCTACCAGAGGGATTTCTGAGGAGGAATCCTCCCTACGCAAGGAGCTCCTGAGGCTAATCGAGGAGCTTGACACCAATGGTGAGGGGGCGGTCTACCAGGAGCTCATGGAAAAGGTGGTCGAACTCAAGATGGACAGGGATGAGACAGAGGATACCATCACGAAGCTCCTGGACGACGGACACCTCTTCGAGCCCGTGCTTGGAAGGCTTAAGCGGGTGTGAGGGGATCTCCTTTCCCCTCTTTTTCTTTTTTTTATTTTCTCTCTTAATTTCCTGAAAACTCCAAAATCGGCAAGGGCGTTTTACAATCTTTATTTATATGAGGATGGGTTGTAAAGTATGATTATGAATAAAGATGAAAACCCGAAAGTTCACCATAATTTCAAACAAGTTAACGCATTCCTGTATTTGGTAGGCCTTGTGGCACTGGGGACCCTGGTCTTCGTGCTTGTTACCGCAATAGGAGGGGAGGCCCGCACCATCACGGTGGACGATGGTGGGGGAGCAAATTACACGAAAATCAGCACTGCCGTTATGGTAGCGCATGATGGAGATACAATCCGGGTTTATGAAGGATCATACACTGGTGAGGATATTTCGGTATCCCGCTCCGTGAATCTGATAGGAAATGGTTCAGCAAATACTACAATTTATCTTGGTTATTCTTCAATTATGATCAGGGCAGATAGAGTAAACATAAGTGGATTTGAAATTCGCGGTAGCCGTCTCCCTGTTACGAGGGATTTAACGCTCGAAAACTCTAAATATTGCACCCTTACCGATATCCACATGGTGAACGGCATTTATATCTTTGGTAAATCTATTCAATACTGGAACACCCATAATATTGACAATACTAACATCGTAAACGGAAAACCGGTTTATTACTACAAAAACGCCTCCGGAATGACGTTACCATCAGGTGCTGGACAAGTAATCCTGGCTAACTGCACCCAAATGAGGGTGGAGAATCAGAACATAAGTAACGGGGGATATGGCATCCTTATTGGATATTCTTCCAACAATACAATCTCAAACAACACCTGCTCTTCGAACAACAAAGCAATCTACCTTTACCAATCCAATCACAACACAATCTCGAACAATAAATGCTCGAAAAACAATTATGGTATCGGTCTTTGGAAGTCCAACAACAATATACTAACAAACAATACCTGTAACTCGAACATCAACGACGGCACACACATTATGGATTCTCACAGTAATATTATCTCCAACAACAATTATGAGTCCAATGACCATCATGGGATATGCCTCTACGACTCCAGTAACAATATCTTAAAAAATAATTGGATGGTGGAGGATGCCATTTTTATTTTTGGAGAGAGTCTCGAGTATTGGAACACGCACTGTATAAACATCAGCAATAGTGTCAATGGAAAACCAGTCTATTATTACAAGAACATCACTGGTATCACAGTCCCATCAGATGCAGGACAGGTTATTCTTGCCAATTGCACACATATAAATGTTGAGAACCAGAATCTGAATACTGGAACCTTAGGTATCATTGTTGGATACTCGTCTAACATTACTATCTCCAATAACACCTGTTTGTTCAATACCCGCTATGGTATCTACCTCTGGCACTCCGATCACAATATTCTTCGAAATAACACAATTTTAAGAAATGATGTAGGTATCAAGTTTGTATCCTCCCACTATAATACGATTATTAACAACAACTGTCATTATAATCATATCAACCTTTGGAACTCAAACCATAACACTTTCATCAGAAACACATGCACTAATTATGGTGGTATGTCTGTTAGTGATTCAAGTGATAACTCATTTATAAGTAACATATGTTCTGATAATGGTATTGGCTTTCGTTTCTCCGGGAGATATGAAAACAACAACAACACGCTCACAAACAACACGTGTAATTCAAATGTAGATACAGGTATCGCCATAGGCGGCTACAATAATATCCTCAAGAACAACACCTGCTCGAATAACAGATACGGCATCTCTCTCGGTGGTTACGATAATGTCCTCACAAATAATACCTGCAATTCAAACGCGAATGAAGGTATCACCCTATATGGTTGCAATAATATCCTCACGAACAACACCTGTTCGAATAACAGATACGGCATCTATCTTGAGGGCGATAATAATATCCTCACAATCAATACCTGTAATGCGAACAACAAAGACGGTATCTCTCTCGGTGGTTGCAATAACAACACGTTTGCAAACAACACCTGCAACTCAAACAACAAAAACGGTATCTTTCTCCGTGGTTGCAATAACAACACGCTTGCAAGCAACACCTTCAACTCGAACAACAAAAACGGTATCTCTCTCGGTGGTTGCAATAACAACACGCTTGTAAACAACACATGCAACTCGAACAATAAAAACGGTATCCACCTCCTCCACTTCAACAACTCTATACTAACAAACCATGTTCAAAAAACATGTTTGGAATTTCCTTTGAAGATTCCCACAACAATACACTCAAGAAAAATAACTGTTCCAGTAACATTAACGGCATCAATTTATCCTTATCAAACCATAATATCCTTTCAAATAACATTATTACAGAGAACAAAGTAGGAATTTACCTGAATGGTTCTTCCATTGGCAACATTGCCCGATACAACAACATTCATGATAATAACGAGTACGGTATCAATGCAACCTACAACGATGGTTTTGGTATCAACGCTACTTACGACTGGTGGGGTGATGATTCAGGACCTTACCATCCAACTGAGAACCCCGAAGGTAAAGGAGACAGTGTGACCGATTATGTGGAATTCAAACCATGGCTCCCAACTGCGATCTCACCTAACATCGAGTCTCCAATCCTCACGATCACAGGTCCCCAAAACAACAGCAAAGTCTCAGGTATTATTTTCATCAGGTGCACAGCCTTTGATCCTGAAGGCGCCAACATCTCCTATGAGATCAGCATCGACAATGGGAAATGGTTACGGATCACAAACGCCTCCTCCTTAAATTTTCAGCTTGACACACGGGAGTTGAAAGATGGAAACTGTCTTATCCGTATTCGAGCCCACAATGGACAATACTATTCAGAAACGCAAACCCTGAGTCTCACAGTTAAAAACAAAGATGAAGATACTGATACCCTTTTCCCGAGCCCCCTCCCGGCCGCCGTGGGGATTGTGGCTGTTAGTTCGATCGGTCTCTTCGGCCTTGCATTCCTCAGGGAAGACCTGCGTTTTGCCCTTCTTTCCCTCCTCACCATCCCTCTTTACACCAAGCTTGAAAAAGACGAAATCCTTAACCAAGCCAGCCGCCATGACATCTACTCCTACCTTACGAATAACCCCGGGGTTAACTACACCCGGATCCTGAAAGAGCTGAACCTTGGAACGAGTACCCTTGTGTACCACCTCAAAGTGCTGGAAAGGGAAGGCTTCATCCGCTCGAAGAAGGCGATGGGAAGAAGATTATTCTTCCCTAAAACAGCAAACTTCACCATTGACCCCCTTGCCTCCTCGCTCCCCCCCTCCCCAGTCCAGAAAAAGATCGTCGAATACTTGAAGGATAACGGCCCGGCCCCCCCCTTTGATATCGAACCTGCCCTTTCCCCGAAGAGAC
>DAOVMN010000139.1 GCA_030630685.1 Thermoplasmata archaeon
AAGAAGATTTTCAATATCTACTTTTTTAACAATGATCAAGTCACACTTGGTACAATACTTACAGGTTTTGTTGAGAGAGAATAAATGCTTTGGTTCAATGTGAATAAGTAAACAATGCTTTCTTATTTTCGTTTTTTCTTCACATTTTGGACAACGAGTAAAGGCCATGTCTTCATAAGGATTTAAGAAAAAATAATGACGTGCTTGGTTCAATTTCTTTTTCAATTCATCGTTTTCAGATTTGCCAGACATCAATAGGCTCCTTATCCGTTATCTGGAGAAGTTAGCATTCTCTCAATCTTTTTATGAACCGTAAATTGCTTTCTTGAATGTTAATCACCTCGATTTCACTTAACGGTCACGCTTATATTTGAAGTCCCGTCCCGGGATTTGGGTCGAAGCGCAAGCGAAGCCAGATATACCATGTTATACGCACCCCGAAGGGAGCGGAGAGTCGTGCAAATAGATATTATCTGTTGTTAATGCTTTCCGCTCAGCACCCAAGAGAATATTCATTTCCCTTCAGGGTTATTAGAGTTCCCATGCTCATTCGTATTAACATCTAATCTTCTCCCCCTTCGGTTGACAAACTGTGAGAACAATTTTACTGTAATATGAATGCCTTTCTCTCTTAATTCTCTTATTTTCCGTGTAAATGTGCACAGATCTGTAAGAACTCCTCCATACTTGCCTCTTACTGAAATTATTTCCACAGCATAGATTTTGTACATTAATGCTATACCTGCAAGGCCAGCACTAATTACCGAAACCTTTAGAATATTTATTTCAGAAATCTCCTCAAGAGGTATTAAATCGACTTTGCGCTTTCTTTTAATTTTTAGGTTATTATTTGTTAAAATCAGGATGGAACTTTTTGCTATTGCATATGAAACAATTGCACTAATAATATTAAATATGATAAGTGCTATCGGTAAAAATCTGACTCTGCTTTTTTCTGGAGCAAAGGATATTATGATTATAATAATTAATCCCCAAAATAAATTTGAGAGAAGGATAGGTATATAATTAATTTTGTATTTGTTTAGCTAAGGCATAACTCTTTTCTGAGGATATCTTCCAATTCTTCAAAAATATTTTTTCCCTGCAGTCTCCAAGAGGCCAGCAGAGATGCAATGTACTGGTAATTTTCTGCACCGTTCTCTGACCTGAAACAGCCAATTATCTTTCGAATTATCACATGTTCGCGTATCGCCTGTTCACCAAGGTTATTGGTAGGTTCCATTCCCGGATATAAAAGGCACGTATACCATTTACCAAGGCCATTGCTGATATAGGTCAACGGCTTTTGAATGTCCTCGTATTTGCTGTATTTTTCAACGAGATCTTTCATTTCATTGTCAAATATTACTTTCTGCCGTGCCCTATAACTGATTGAGGGATTGGTATCCAAGAATGCCTTCATTTTCTTGAAGCACTCATGGGTGTCTTTCGACAATTGCTTTCCACAATCGGAGACTTTCTTGAATGCCTTTACTTCTCTCAATAGGTGCGACCAACATCGTTGAACTACAGGATATTTCCAATATACCTTCCAACCATCAACAATAATGGGTTTGTTCCAATCCGGTCCAAGTATCTCTTCGACCACCTTACCACCACGGGAATTCCGTATCACGACCAAAACGTCATCGTCTGAAGACCTGAATATCCAGAGCCACCAGTTCTCTCCATTGACTTTTATTCCCGTCTCATCAATATACACCCACGATGCATTTCGGATTTTCTCAAGTTGTTTGGCATATCCAATTTTGCAAACATTACCCACCCTCAATAAAACATCATGAATTCCTTTCACACTAATCTCAAAATCGTTGGAATATTTCATGAAATCCTGTATCTTTCGCAATACCCCTCTAAGATGGAATTTCAACATAGTGATATAGACGAGAAGATATATACCAAAGTCACCTTTTTGTGGACAGTCTCTATGTTTGGAAACGAACTCGTGTCCACAATCCAGACACCTGACTTTATGTCTATTGAATTGAGTCACCTTGATTTTCTGCGGTGGTGGCAAATCCTCAATTATTGATTTCATGGTCTGATCCATAGGTTCGATATTCGGACTTCCACACCTTTCACATTTATCCGCAATTACATCTTTGGTTTCAGTTGGTATGGGTGTTGGACGTGTAGCTCCTCTGTGTCCCTTTGGAGCGCCTCGTTTCTTGGGACCTGAATCACCTTCTGTTTTCTTTTCCTCCTTAGCTTTCCTCAGTTTCCTTGCGGAAGGAGGCGTGTGTGGATTCTCATAGAATAGAAGTCTGCCCCTGAGCCCTTGGTTCTCTTTTTCAAGAAAGCGATTTCTTTGTTGGGCTTTCTCCATCATAGCAAGAGCAGAGTCTCTCTCCGCTGTGATCCGAAGGATGGTCTCTTCAAGTTCCTGAATATACATAGAGGCATTCATTCTTTACACACCACCACATAAACTATCTTGCCAAGATGTTTCTTTGGGCAATCAATTTTGGCTCCTGTGCCAAATTTTGTGACCGTTTTCTGAAAGAAGCCTACTACCTCATCGGTGAGGATTAGTTTGCCTTTATTGAGTTGTATTTTTCGCATGCGCCAACATATATATCCATATATATAGACCCTTCGGTTAGATGTCGAACTATCTGGAGAAAAATATGGTTTTATCGAACTTGATTGGAAGAAAACCATCTCCCGTGCTAATAACTAACTACCTAAACAAATACCATATTTTCTTTGGCAGATAGAACCTTATTGATTAACGGATGAAGAAATCAATCCTTTTTTCAATGGTAGAAGTTGCTGATCCAATAATTCAGTTAATTGAAAGAGAAATTCACTATTCTTTGAGGTCCATCTAACAATCTCAACAGAATATTCCTGTTGTTTCCCTTTCCGTTCAAATTGATAGGCAAGAAGTATAGTGATATTCTTTGCAGGTATGTGAAAACGTTCTATTGTAATAGAGCTTAATCCTTCAGAAATGAGTAACGGATAATTAATCCTATCAGCAAATTTTACAGATTTTCCTTCATATTCGAGTTCATGAGCTTCCTCCATTTTATTCAAAGTATTTTGGATTATTGGAGCAACAGACAATTCAAGATATCTTTGAAAATCCTTCCCTTGCAATCGAGAGGTGCTAACTTTATAATCACGTTTCAAAACATAGTAGGCTTTCCGTATGGGTTCCGTTATACTTATACCAGGAAATGTAAGGATCGCAAAGAGAAGTAAAAGAATCGTAGCGAAATTGTTGCCGTAAAGAAATGCTTGGATGGAGCCCCACACTATAATTAGTAACAAAAGATAAGGTGTGTATCCCATACTGGTAAAAAGCAATCCTTGCATTTTCCATGTGTTTGACTTTGAAGCCGACAATTCCGTGGGAAATTTTCTTAGCATTAGTTATCACCATGATATTTCTCCCACCCTTCCCCTTCATTCCCACCCTTCCCCTGAAGCCTGTACATCTCCACCAACTCCCCACTGCTCGTGGAATCCTCCGGTGCCTTGTCCTCCCGAATTCGTCCAGGGAATCTCGGGAACCGAACAGCTATCCCGGTACCATCCTTCAGGACACCCCAGGCACAGGTGTGCACCGGGCTGAGGGTGATCTCCGCAGCCAGCACCTCGAAGACCTTTTCCGGCTCGAACCACACATCCGCCTTTATCTCGCTCTTCAGCCTAGGGGAGGATTTTTCTCTTGCATTGAACATGGAATTCATCTGGTCCAGAAAAGCGTCATCGAACCCGCTGCCGAGCTTGCAAACGGTCTCGAACATGTCTTTTTCAGGGTTGTAGGCTGCCATGAGGAGTGCTCCGAATGCCCCTGCCCGCCTTCCTCTGCCGTAGAACCCCCCAACTACAGTCAGGTCGAGGGTGTCCGCCAGTTCCGAGCGGTAATCCCGCTTGAACTTGATCCAGAGCCATCCCCTCGCACCGGCACGGTAGATCGAAAAAGGGGTGATAGACTTGGCTAAAAGCCCTTCGCATCCGGAATCCAGAGCCTCGAGGAAGAACCTTTCCACTTCTTTTGGGTCGGAAAGTGTCTTCATGCTGGAAAGACGCACCTTCCCGGTTGCCTTTATGTTTTCTTCGAGTATTTGCCTCCGTTCCGGGAATGGCAGATGGATCAGGTTCTTTCCATTGAGGTAGAGGATATCGAAGAGAAAGAGCACCACTGGGAACTCCTCGACCGCCTCCTCAAGGCCGTACTTCCTTCCCCTTCGCCGGGAAACCATCTGGAATGGAAGCATCTCACCGGTGTTGATGTCCACAGGCACACATTCCCCCTCCACGATCATCTCATTCTCTCCCCTGATCTCCTGGAGAGCCTCGACCACATCCGGGAACTGTGAGGTGGCATCCTCCTGCTGTCGTGTGAAGAGCCTGATATTTTCCCTATCTATATGTGCCTGTATCCGGATCCCGTCGTATTTGTACTCGAAGGCTGCTTCTCCTCCCATCTTCTCAAGGATTGCTTCAGGGGTGGAAAGACGCTCTGCAAGCATCGCCCTTACAGGGATCCCGGGCTCCATTCCCACTTCCTTTATCCCGTCGAGCCCTTTTGTGACCATTACCTCTGCAATGTACCCGATATCGGGATGGATGTTGTAGGCCCCCTCGATAACCTCGCGAATATCTTTTTTCTCTGAAACGGTGATCTCTACCTCGCCTTTTTCTTCAAGTTGCTCCCCTGCTTCTTCGCCTTTTTGTCCCTCCCCCATCTTTCCCTCTCCCTCCCTGCCTCCATTTTTTCTGAGGCCCTGAAGATAATGGACCGTAAGGGCATCGATAACCGTCATGTCCGCTACACCTAACCTGAGTTTTCCAATCACTGTCCGCACGATGTAGCGGCCATCCAAGGGCTGGGCGTCGTGCAGGAGTTCGGCAAGAAATTTCATGCGGATGTCCTGGGTACCTTTCCCCGAGGTTTGGGCGAGCTTGAGGAAGGTGGAGTACACCCTTTCCACGGTGAGGGGAGTGGCGAAAAGGGAGCGCTGCCTCTTCTTCCGCAGGAGTTCCTCGGCGGCATCCCCCGGGTCGCCCTTTTTGTGCCATATCTCCATCACCTCTTTTTCCCCGAATCCTGTGGTGAACGAAAGGGCCTTGATGACCAGCTTCTCTGCAATCCCGAACTCAATCCCCCTGTAGTCCGGGGCAAGCTTCCCAAGGGTCAAATATGTGATCTTCCCAAGGAGTCCGGGGGGAACGGTTCTGATGAGCCTTACCAGTATGTCCGTCATCTCGAGGCGGCTCGATGTGGCTTCCAGTTCATTGTAGAAATCGGCAAGTTGGGAATAATCCATGGGCAGGCATGGGAGGGGAGGTAAATAAAGTTGATGCTGATGCATTATTAAATCATGCTGGAAAAATTGGTCAGAAAAAGGGGGTCAGGAGATTTTCCAAAAATCACCATTGTTTGTTTGGTCATTATATCGGCCGATTGGTGACCAGATATTCAATATGAAATTAGTAATTGATGCAAAGAAACGCTGATGATAATTTAGGATAAATCCAGCTATTATCGACCTGTGCGATGTAGTGGGGGTGCCTGTGTTGGTTTGATTTTTTCGCAAAATAACGCCGTTTTTCGGAGTGGACTTTTAAAAGAATTACCCTGACGGGATGGAGTACTCCAACTTACCCTGATTGGTCACGAGGTCTACTATCACTAACCCCTCTAAGGTATCCTTTTTAGGTTTTCCTTTTTCTTCGATCACAATTTCTGTTACATCCTTCTTAGCATCCCAATGTGTATTGATCTTGAACTTCCCCTGAACAAAAATGTTCTGATGTACATGAATCAACTCACCAGTTTCCTTGTCTTCTTTGAACTCCACCTTATAATGATTTTTCGGTGGAATAATCGGTTCGCCACCATTATAGCGCATACTCAAAACACTGGCTTCTCGGTTGTTCTCTTTGTCCTTATGTTCAAGTATCAGTTCCATGTAATTACCAGCATCATCTGTGAGGGTATAGCGAATTGTTGTTTTTTCACCTTTCTCATCTATTATCTCCCAGGTTATTTCCACATCATCATCAATGTTGTCTATTCCATAAACAACAATTTCTCTCGATTCTGGGTCCCAATGAATAACTGCTTCTGGTGGTGTTGTGTCTACTGTAACAGTGAGAGTGTCAATATCTACTCCTCCATCATCGTCCTCTACTATAAGAGTTACAGTATATATTCCATCTTCCGTGTAGGTGTGTGTAACAGTAT
>DAOVMN010000083.1 GCA_030630685.1 Thermoplasmata archaeon
AGTAGTGGGGGCCATTTATGGGTATTCCATCGTTTGTGAGAAGGCCGATCTCAAGTTCTGTAAGGGATTCCACAACCACCAATCGCTCCGCCTCCGCAATCAGGCCCATGTCGTCCTTTACCCTTACCTTGACAAGATGTCCTCCTTGAGGAAAAGAGGCAGTTGTATGATTCTCCCTGCTCTCACGCTCAGGGATTCCATCCCCATCAAGGTCCCAGAGGTAGGCCACGATCTCACCGTCGGGATCGAGGGCAGAGAGTGAGAGGATTAAATCGGACCCTTGGGATATCACCCGGATCTCTCCCAGAATAATTGGGGGATGGTTGATGTGGACACTCAAGCTCTTTGTCACCATGGCCTCATCATTATCCCTGACCCTCAGGGTAACAGTGAAATCCCCGGGTTCGGGGAAGGTAAAGTCGAGGTCGGAGGGTTCGGTGGAATTGCCCTCAAAGATCCCATCCCCATCAATGTCCCACTCGTAAAGGGAAATATTTCCATCGGGGTCGTGGGCAGAGAGATTGAAATGAACAATTCCCGGGTTGGCACGGATGGCTTCTTCTGCCTCGATGATCGGCAGAGCGTTCACCCGGACCAGGACCGTTGCATTCGCTTCCTGTCCCCATTGGTCCAGCACCCTGACCCTTGCGGGATACGTCCCGGGCTGGAAATAGGTATGGCTTACGTTGCCTTCTATGGTGGAGTTCCAGTCGGGTACCCCGTCCCCCTCGAAATCCCATTCAAAGAATTCAGGGATTCCGGAGGTTACTTTTACGGTAAGGTTCGCGGCCTCATATTCGTTTACCAGCATCTCATCTTCCACCTCGATTTTCAGTTCAGGGGGCGGGATGGTGGTGTTATACGGATGGAGATAGAAGTGGGAGGAGGTCTTCAGTTCATCCCGGTTCCCATCGGAATCGAATAGCGAGATTGTGATACGATACTTTCCTAAAAGGGAATCCGTGGGTAGGGTAAGGTAAACAATGGAATAATTCGCTTCCTCGAGATGAAGGGTGAGGCCCATGCTTTTTCCCGCAACTATGGCATCTGTTTCATTGATCATCTCCACCCTGATCGTAGCATTCTCCTCCTCCCTATCCGTGAGGGCCTTGAACTTGATCATCACGGTATCGTTCCATTCATCTGAATCATTGTCCAAGGGATAGAAATACACGCGATAGAAATAATCGGTTGGACCGCCTGTTATGGGTATCCAGGTCTTGAGGAAATCTCCCCAGCCCGTTTGTGTGGGGAAGGTGATGTCATCGTACTCCTGCTTGTAATTCCCCTCCGGGAAGTAGAAAGAAAGGCCATGGCTCCCGGGACTCTTGCAGCCGTGGTTTTCGTACACCACCGCCTGCTTGGTTCTATCTGCTACCGCTTGGGCGAGTAATCGAAGGGTTTCATTGTCCGTCCTATCCCGCAGCTTCATGGCAAAATCCTTGATATCCGCAAGATAAGAGCTATAATCCCTGCTTTTGGACCGGGCTGCCCGTACCTCGTCAGCCCAGAGAGCAGTATGATTCGAAAGTTCGGATGTAAGGCCTTTGAGGGCATCCAGGACCCCTTCGATCTCACCCACCTTTACCACGGAGAGAGTTTCCTCCCCATTAGTGCCGTATTCTAGGAAATAGCTGTCTACGATGGACCTGCCAAGCCCCTCTCCGGTCCAGTTGAGGTTATTGGAAAGCCCCGAAAGGAAGGGGGCATAATCCCAGCCCGCTTTTGGCTCGTCCTCTTCCGAGGCAATGAGGTAACCCACAATCCCTTTCACCTCGCACGAAAGCTCCAGAACCTGCATACGGCAGGCATCGCTCCCAAGGAGTTCGAGGTATCCCGCGCCGGATCTATCGAGGGCTTCTCGAATCTCCGCAAGGGTGAGCAGGTCGTTCCCTGAATGGGAATCCCAGCAGCATCCCCATACCCCCTTCCCATGGTCCCAGAGGTCTAATGCCGTCCTTCCATCGGTGTCAAAGGTACGGACACACCATCTCAGCCAATCCGAAAGTGTGGAGGGACTTCCCATGTTGAGTTCGTTGGCCCAGCTCTGATTCACAGCGTAGAGTGGGAGCCTGATATCTCCTCTAGCCATGACAATCAATACCTCGGAGTCCCCGTTTCCATTGCCGTCCTTCAGCACCGGAATGTAAAGCCCATTACCGGAACCCACCTCCCTCATCTCCTCGAGGTCAGGCTCCATATTATCGTTCAGGGTGTTGTCCCCGTCCATGTAAACAGAAAAAACCCAGGATTCCTCGTTCCCGTTGACCACGGCCATGTGGTATTCCGTGTTAGTGTTATTCCTCACCTCGATGTAGTATTCCTTACCCTCCTGAACCCGGGTTTCAACGCTTTCCTCCCCTATTCCCAGGTCCGAGGAATTCAGAGGAGTACCGTTTAAAGAATAAAGGAAAAGCCCCACCCTGCCGGCAAAGGCGGGATACCAGACCGTTACTCGGAGGATTCCCGTATTTGTGCAGTTCACCAGATACCAGTCAGGGTCAGAGGAATTCAGATCCGCGTACACCCCGGGATCGATCTGGGCCGCACTTCCCATGTCGTCGTTCTCCTCGAAGGCATCCTCTGCCCTAACGGATAGAGAGATCAGGAGCAGGAAGAAGATGCCAAGAAAAAGTATCGCTGCTCCGAGCTCCCGGATTTTGGTCATTATTTCCTTTCAGGAGGTTTTTTTATTTATAGTTGTCCCCGGGGATAGGATTGATAGGAAGGGGCGGTTGGGGGGAAGGATCACGCTCAGGTCACTCGCCTGAACCCGCACTCGGTGCAGAAGATGTATTTCCCTTCAATCTTCTTACCGCATCTTGGACAGAACCAGGTGCCGTCCGCCTGCGTAGGAAGGGGGGTCGAGGGTGTCTGGGCATAAGGCTGAGGTGGTTGCGAAGGCTGGGAGGGTTGTGTCGGCGGCTGGCTTTCCCCAGGTTGGATTTGCACCGACCGGATATTATGAATTTTACTCGGCACACCCATTCCTCAGCAAATTAAAATCTAAAACCATGCTTTTTCAAGGTCCTCTTTGTGCTTTTTTCGATATTCCTCTACCGCCGCCTTTCTTGCAGACTTTTCCGCATTCATTTTGATCCAGTTTTCGATGTACTTTTTTCTGATTTCTTTCTTCACGGTGTTCGGACTCTCACCCCTGCACAGCAGCCTGACTCTTTCATCATCAATCTTTTTTAGCAGATAAAACCTCAAACCCATATCAATAACACTCTCTACCTTCCTCTCAATCATATCATCCAGAAGCCTGATGTTAATCCCCATAGTGTGTTTCTTTTTCATAACCTCAAGAAGGCATTCTTTACTGATGACTTTTGGGTCGAATCCTCTTTTTGTTCTGCTATTTTTTTCACTATTAACTGTTGTGTGTTCCATGCGTTTTGATAATGAAAAATTGTGTTGATAGCATTCTCCAACAAGCAATTTCTTAAAGAGCATGTAATCATATTCTGAAATAAGGAATGGAATATCTGTCTTCACACCATTTGGCCCCAACCATGCACTATTTCTCAGTTTATGGGTAAGTTCAGTTGAATGATGAGAATGCTCATGGTAAAGCATTATTGTGGCATTGAATTCATTTTCTTTGTCATAATAATATTCCCAGATTTTTATGGTTTGGAGGAACGGCCGATCTTTCATATTAGCCTTGATGTAGTTCAACACACCCCCTCGATGCTCACTTTCCAGCAGAAGCACAAACTCGATTTTGCCCATATCCAGTGTACGTCCAAGGATTTCATTTAGATAATCCAGTTTCTCCTCAACAAGATTTTTTGCGTTTTCAATCTGCCTGAAAATGTCCTTCACTGACTGTTTACCCCCGATGGATGACTTACACTCAACAAAGATCGCCCTCTCCTCTTTTTCATTGAAAAAAAGAATATCCAGACTCTGATTACCTTTCTTTTCGTCAGCGAATTCGATGAGGGGTTCGACCCGATAAAAGCGGTAGCCCGTGGAATATGAAATGCTATCAATAATCGAAGCAGCCAATATTATCATCTCCGTATGACCGCGTTCTGCATCATCGATTTTCCGTTTGATCTCGTCCGTCTTGCTCTTCAGGAAATATTTTTGTTTCTCCATCAAAATCTTATCGAGCCGCTTCTTATCCTCTTTAGAAACGGTGCTGTATATCTTATCGAAATCATCTTTTTCCCTTTTCCGCGTCAATACACTACCCCCCTACAGGGACAGCAGTGGAATCAACATATTCGGTCACAAACTGGAAAAAATCCATTGAGATTCCAATATCGACATCGTCAATCGGATAAACATTGATTTTCTTTCCATGATATATTATATCAATGCTCGTTCCCCTATATTCATTAACAAGTCTTGCACTCAAATAGGGACGATTGTCATCCTGCTTTGAATAATTCGACAGAATAAAATTGAAATAATCGTCCTCATTCTTTTTTAGAAGTTCTAACATCCTGAATGCCTCGATCTGCTCACCGATCTCTATTGTCCACGGGGTCTGGAGAAACCGCCTGAACTTCACTTTAGTTCTTGTAGGAATGGAGTCTATCTTAAATCCCGATTTCTTCACCGCATCCCTTACCCCAAGAATCTGTTTTACAATTCTTTTGATGATTGGAGAGATATCTGAAAATAGTCCCTGTTTCAGGGTGATTATACCCCTGCTGTCCAGTTTAAATCTCACCCCTATGGGAAGAGAGAATTCTATAATCTTTGGGAGAACCCCATAATAAAATTTCATTTCCTTCAAAGTGTCAACACCGTCAATTCCATTATATTGGATTGTTCTCTCAATTGAAGGCCTGTACCTTGCCTGAATCTCTGTGCTGATAGTACGCCTTGCCGTGAAGAAGGGGATGGTTGTTTCTGGATATCTATCGATCAATTCATCCATGATATTCATCATCAGGACTGGCTGAATCCACAGATGAGAAATCCTTGGAGTGAAAGAAATAAAGTTCAACAGTGGTGGCAGATCATGCGTCTTTCTGGCGTCCGTGAGGAATATATCCAAATTGTATTTCTGGTCTCTGCACACAAAGAAATCAATATTGCCTCTTTTAAGATGAAAAACTACTCCATGTTTTCTCACAACATGGAAATCCATCTCGCTTAGAGCACTGATAAATTTATCTTCCTTCTCGAAATCCGAAAGAGTACACACTAACTTAAGTCCCCCCTTAATTCCCCCAATATCTACTCTATCTTCCAGATAATCCTCAAATTCCTTTCTATTTCTGAATTCCATTCCTGTCAGGTCAAGAAATGCCATGATCCAATCCTCCGATATTGCAGGTCAATCGTGCTATCATCATTCTACTAATCAATTACTTCACTTCTAATTTTATATATATGTTTTTGCATTAGTAAATTCTGATGTATGTGCAAAGCTTGGAGATATATGTCACCCCCGCTTACACAGCAAGCCATTTCTCTAATTTAAGGGCTTTGACGATATTTTCGTACCACTTTTCGCATCGCTTACCCGTATATCTTACTTCAGGATAGCATCAATTGCTGAATGGTACCTTCCGTTGTTGTACCAGTCCGCAAACACCTTAATTCAGCGATTGATATCTCTGATATTTGTGGAATTCCTCAATACATAGCTGAGAAATCTCTTCAGAGATTTCTGAAAGGCACTTATCTTTCCCATGGTTTCGGGATGACGAACGCCTGTCCAGATATTTCGGTCTGCTTTGGTGATCAGGTACCAGATCGTCGAGGGGTGAGCATTCGAGAATGTGAGTCCCGTACAAGCTCTGGTTGTAAAGGGGTGACACATGTCTTTGCGATGCACCTTGATGACCCCGGCAAGGGATCTTCCCGTTTTAGTCCAGGATTTTACCATGTTCGGGAACGGGAATCGGTAGTAGCTCATGTTCAATTCCACTGCATCGAGCCCTGATTCGTTCACATACCAGTCCAGCGAATTCCCCTCGTTCTATCGATGGGACCAACCAGATGGACCACGAATATGTCCATTTTCCTCCCCCTCAATACTCCCGAACCTCAAGCCCCAGCCCCTCGAAGACCCTAACTTCCTTCCTCAGCTTCTTCCCATGAACACATACCTGCTCCACACCCGGGGTCTTCCTCACCATCTCCTCTGCTAATTCATCATCGAGATTCTTCAAGGCATAGGATGGTATTATATGCCCGAAATCCAGCCCTTTACTCAAAGCGTGTTTCGTATGCCTGGGAGCATAATGCCCCCCACCGAACCCTATGCATACCTTGCCTTCGAGGATGTTTCCTTTCTCATAGACCTCTATAGTTTCCAGCATTGCCTCGGCTACTGCCCTGATTGCTTTCGGATTGTTCCACTCTTCAAGCGTGCTACCGATCTCGATGAAGAATGTCGGTGCCTCTAAATAGGGGCCGTGATGGGTTGCCTCGAAGGTACATTCGAATCCCCCCGCCTCCTTCTCGTTCAGGAACCTCAGGGCGGTGGACATGATGTGCGGCGCGGATGGAACCAGCTTACGTCCCTTCCCACCGAATTCTGCCGTGCCGAAATTCCCGATCGGATGAACGGTCAGGGTACGCCTTTTAGAAGCGCTCTGGTGTCGCGACAGATACACCACCACCCCGGGCCTCCCTGCCTTCAGGGGGATCGAAGTATCCGGAAGATCAAGCTTTAGTGCGGAGACAGGGAGGGATGCCAGAGTAATTTCCCCACCCCGAAAAATCGGCAGCTTATGGTATTCCCCTGCTTCCTCATGATCCCAGAGCTCGAGCAAGTGGTCGCGTATGTTTCTTGCGGCCGGGTCCTTTTCGCTGGCAAGGATGAGCATCGGCATGAAATGATCGGGTTTGCATATAAATTGAACGGGATACTTCTTGCAGGGAGGCTGGAGATTGATGCGGGAAAAACATTAATACCTCCCTTTGGGCAGCACGCCCACCCGAATTAGTGGAGGCTATCCAATGGTCACAGAAAACGATATCTGGGATGCCCTCGGGCAGGTTTATGATCCCGAGATCCCCATCAACATAGTGGACTTAGGACTTGTTTACGAGGTAAAGATAGAAGGCGATCATGTCCATGCAAAGGTCACCATGACCACCCCGGGCTGCCCAATGCACACCTACATCACCCAGGCCGCAAGGAATGCGATCCTGGGGGTTGAGGGTGTCGAGACCGCTGATGTAGAACTTACCTGGAATCCGCCATGGACACCGGACAGGTTGTCCGATGGTGCCAGGGAAAGGCTTGGTTACAGGGGATAGAATGCAGTGCGTTTCCGGTATCATCCTGAATTTAGAAGAGGACGCCTTCCAGGGTTATCTGTGCTGGGAGGAGGGAATAATTACCGAGGTGGGTAAGGGGACACCACCCTGTGAACCCGAGGCAAAGGGGCTCATAACCCCGCTTTTCATCAATGGCCACACCCACATCGGAGACAGTGCATTCTCTGGCAAAATCGACCCAAACCTCGGACTGAGGGAGATAGTGGACCCGCCAGGGGGGCTCAAGCACAGGCTCCTCGCCGAAACACCCGAGGATGAGCTCATCAGCGGGATCACCCGTTCACTAAGAAGAATGGCCCACTCCGGCACCGGTGCCTTCCTGGATTTCAGGGAAGGAGGAATAAAAGGGATTGAACTCCTCGAAAGCTCCAGGGATAGGTTCGCCAAAGAAACCGGGTTTACCATTCCCTCACCTCTAATTCTCTCCCGCCCTTCGGGGCCTCGATATGATAGGGACGAAATGCACATCCTCCTTGAGAATTCCATGGGCATCGGGATAAGTGCGCTCATGGATTGGGAGTATTCCGAGCTTGAGAAGGTGGCCGCGGGGGCCCACAAAGCGGGAAAGCTTCTAGCACTTCACGCCTCGGAGACAGTGCGGGAGGACATCGACAGTATACTCGATCTCGGGCCTCACATCCTCATACATCTCACCTCCGCTACTCCCTCGGACCTGGAAAGAGTGGCGGATGCCGGGGTGCGGGTCGTGCTCTGCCCTCGAGCGAACTCCCTTTTCGGTTTTCTTCCCGATATCCCGCTCATGCTAAAGAAAGGTCTCAGCTTGACCCTGGGAACGGATAACATCATGTTCACCACCCCGGATCCCTTTGCGGAGATGGATTTCGCATGGAGGACAGGCCGCTACCTTGTTAGGAAACGCGGAAAGGCCCCAACAGCCGACGACATCCTGAGGAT
>DAOVMN010000214.1 GCA_030630685.1 Thermoplasmata archaeon
GGATGGCAGCCAGAGGAAATCCTATTTCTACATCTCCGACTGCATCGAGGCCATGGTTTTTGCCTACGAGCACAATGAGAATAGGTTCGGGATATTCAACATCGGCTCGGAGGATCACATCGATGTCAAAGCTGTGGCAGATGCCATAATCAGGGTTATGGGTCTGGAAAACGTGGAGTACCGCTACACCGGCGGGGTGGACGGAGGGAGAGGATGGAAGGGGGACGTGAAGGTCATGCTTCTCTCCATCGAATGGCTGAAGGGAATGGGATGGAAACCGGAATATTCGAGCATGGAATCCATCTCAATGACGGCCCGGGACGTGCTGAAGGACTTCTTCCGAATGTGAGGATTATCCAGTGCAAACCACAGAACTCTTGGCCTAATTACTTATTCAGGTAAATAATCAAGATATCTCCTGTTTTCAGTAAGTTATTTATAGGAAATGCGTTTTTACATCCTCCATGTCCGAAAAGAAAAGCTACCTTGTGCAGCTCCTGGGCACTGCCACCAAGGTCAGGATATTCGAGCAGTTATGCCTGGACCCCACCCCAATAACGAGGCATGCCCTGACCAAGAGCATCTCCGGCGGTATCGGACCAACCTATGAGCAGGCCGACCAGCTAATCGCCCTTGGCGCATTGAAGGAGGTGAACGGAGGTATCCAACTGGATGACTCCTTCCCCTTCCATGACGATATCGTCAATATTGTGGCTTCCACTTCACACTATATGGACCAGCGTATCCTTCTTGACAGGATAGACTCCCTGTTCGGCAGCGACCACTACATTACCGGATATCTTGCCGCCCGCCAGAACGGTCCCCCGGTGGATCACGAACAGGATTCGGCACTCGTAGCAGTTCTTCACGCAAATAACAGGTCTCTTACCCATCTCAGGGCATTATCCGCTGTTTCCCCGACAAAGCTAAAGTGGCTGGAGATCCATTCCATTCCTTCAGATATTACCCGCCAGGACATCTATGGTTCAAATATCTGGATCGCCTCCACCGAGAGGGGAATAGTTGATTGTGTATTGCACCAGGATTGCAGCCTCTATGTGGTCGTGCTCCTGCTCCTCCAGAACCTTAATGACGGAAACATCGATGGTGACAAACTCCTGCAGATTGCGAACAACAATGGTATCCGGGATGTTTTTCTCACGGCCATTTCCGGGCTTAACGATGCCGCAGGAAGGGAACTTGTATCGGTCGAACCCGGGGTGGTCACCGAGGCGGTGGGAAAGCTGGACCCTGCTATAATTACAGAACTAGCTGAGGCAGCAAGGAAAGCCTACAATACATTCATGGAGGGTTAGGCATGGGAACCATTGAGAGCGTGCCGAGAATGGGCGAAATCGAGAGGATGCAGAGAATAAATGGCACAGCACTGCTTCCACTGAACCACAGGGAACGGAATCGGGGGAACAGGAAATGAGGATAGAACTGACACATGACGAGCGTATGGAGATTCTCTCAACGGTTACAATCTGGGATCGGCAACAGATTACCCAGGAGGTATTCAGGGACATACAACGAAAGTGTGGAATCCCCGCGAGATTGGTCGAGATCACTTTCTGGCATACGGACACGCTGGCGGTATTGGCAGATGAAGATTGGATGGTATTCAAAGGAGGAACCTGCGTCCAGAGCTTTCTCCCGGCAGGATATCAGAGAGCATCCGTGGACCTGGATTTCAACTCCACCATCGGGAATCCAAATTCCATCAAGGATGAGTTCAATCGCCTGAACCAGAAGATTCGTGACAAAGGAAAATGCGCATCGATCCAGGGATTCGGGTTCGGGACCTTCGAGTTCAGAGGAGAAGACACCAGAACCGGTACTCTGAATTTCACTCGCAGGATGCCTTCCCGTTTCGGTGAACTCGAACGGTCGGGGGATAAGAGCATCCAGGCGAAGAGCATCCGGGTCCAGATCAACTACAAGCATTCCTGGCTTCCTGCCTTGAATCCAATTCGAAAGGTACCGGGCTTTTTCATCTTTGAACATCAGAAGCCTCTAAAGCAGGTTCGGATCATGCATTCCGGTATCGAGGACCTCATAGCGGATAAGACCCTTGCTCTCAGCATGGTGGGACCCTTCGGAAGGGAGAGGTTCAAGGATGTGTACGATCTGGCCATGTTACTGGAAAGGGAATTCGATCCCGGATTGGTAATGAAAAAACTGGAACTCGTGGGCAGAAGATCGAATCTGGAAGCGGAGGCATTTGTAAAGGGTGCTGTGGAGACGGTATCATCATTCGGCTCAAGATCACAGGAGGCAGGAGGGTTCGCCAGCATGATCTGCAGGCAGGGTCGGGGGAAGGTCTCTAACTGGGAAAACTTCTGTTTGGCTGCTGCGGAGAAACTGAAAGAATTGCTCCAATGAAGTGATTGGCATAATAGACGTGGGTGGAAGGGTGTATGAGACGTGGGTAATGTGGTGTATGAGACGTGGGTAATGTGGTGTATGAGACGTGGGTGATGTGGTGTATGAGACGTGGGTGGAATGGTGTATGAGACGTGGGTGATGTGGTGTGAAATAAATGGTGAAGGGGGACGTGAAGGTCATGCTTCTCTCCATCGAGTGGCTGGAGAAGATAGGATGGGCCCCCAAGTATTCGAGCGTGGAATCCATCTCAATGACCGCCCAGGATGTTCTAAAGGACTTTTTCTCGGAGTAGAATCACCTTTTTAACTGCTGCATGAGACATCGGGAACGATATCCGAAAACTTTATTAGTTGTAGGTAGATTATGATAATCATGAAACAACGATTCATAGATAGATACAGGGAGCTTGAATTCCTTGAACAGAAATATCGTGAGAAGGGGCCCCAGCTCATTGTTATTTATGGGAGAAGACGAATCGGAAAAACCGAACTCATAAGGGAATTCCTCAAACAAAAGAATGGGGCCTATATCTACTGTACAACCGAATCGTTTCGTGAGAACATGCGCACCTTTGCAATGAAGTTCCAGGAATTGACCGGGAAAAGGTACTTTGAGGAAGCAAGATCTCTGGAGTATCTGTTTGAAACACTTGTAGATGTCATTGGTGAAGCAAGAGTGATAATTGCAATCGATGAGCTCCCGTATCTCGTTTCTGTTAAGCCAAGTGTACCGTCCCAGCTTCAGAAGATATTCGATGAAACATTGACCGGCTCCAACATCTTTCTCATCCTCTGCGGATCGAGTATCGGAATGATGGAACGGGAGTTACTCGAATATCAAAGTCCGCTTTTCGGGAGAAAGACAGGAGAATGGAAACTGGAACCATTCACAATACGCGACATCGCACATTCCACGGGATTACAGGTGGAACCTATCTTCCAGAGGTGGTCCAGGTTCGGGGGAACACCCGCATACTTCATTCAATCGATCGAGGATATGCAAATGGCCACAAGGCGATTGCTGACCAAGGGTGAGCCACTCTACAGTGAACCTCTTTCCCTCTTGCGAGAGGAACTCAGGGAGCCCAGATCCTATCTCCAGTTGCTGCGGTACATCGCATCTGGCATCACGCGGCAGGGAAAACTGCAACAGTTAACCGGCCTCGATAAAGGGAATGTTTCACGATATCTTGACATTCTCGGTAGCCTGGGATATGTGGAAAGGGTCATTCCCATCGGGAGGAAGAGAGGAGGTCAGTACCGTATCAAAGATCCCTTTTTTAACTTCTGGTTCAGGTACGTTTATCCGAATTATTCCTACCTTGAGATCGGTCAGATAGAACCGGTTCAGGATTTCATCGAGAAGGACATGGAAAGGTATCGGGGTATACTGTTCGAACGATTCATCGAGGCCATGATCAGGGAGGGTACGCTCGATCTCAAGGTTGCGTTCGTATCCAGATGGTGGCACAAGGAACGGGAGATAGACCTTGTTGGCGTGGGAAGGGACCATGCAGTTTTCATAGAGATCAAATGGCAAAAGCTCAGGAGAGCGGAATCCAGGCGCATCATCGATCGTCTGAGGGAGAAGGTGCCCCATACCGGGATCGACAAGGCCAATCATGTCTATGGCCTCATCTGCAGGGATACAGTAAAACCCGAGCTCAGTGATGATGAATTCGTACTCACCATTTCAGACCTTGATGACATTCTCAATGATCCGGATTCATTCGGTATGAACCAATATATGCATATAGAGATCCCCCAATGATTCTCAGGAGGCCATCCGGAAAAATCAAATGAAGATCTTGACAAAAGAAAGCTTTATAATGTTTAACCTGTTTCCTGTCTTTACAAGATCAAAGGGTATGCGGTATGGAGCGGATCAAGAACTATATTATAGGCATCCTAACTGTTATTGCTGGGATTGCAGTGCTCGTTTTCACACTGCCGATAAGAGACGTATTAATCTTTGTTGGAATAATGGCCATTTCCTTCATTCTGATGATGAAACTGCCAGCATTCGCTCACGATCGACTCCTCAAACGCCTCGAAAAAATATCTGATGAAGGAGAGGAGCATGAGGTGGAAGGGGAGAAACATAAGGTGGAAAGAGAGGAGCATGAGGGGAAAGGAGAGGAGCATGAGGTGGAACGTGAGGAGCATAAGGTGGAAAGAGAGGAGCATGAGGTGGAAGGAGAGGAGCATGAGGGGAAAGGAGAGGAGCATGAGGGGAAAGGAGAGGAGCATGAGGTGGAAGGAGAGGGGCATGAGGGGAA
>DAOVMN010000212.1 GCA_030630685.1 Thermoplasmata archaeon
ATTGAAAGACAAGGAAGTTCTGAAGAGAAAGAAAAGTACAAGCAGATGAGACTAATTTATGTTTGATGCCCCGCAACTTGCTGCTGATAGGTGCACTTGTATATATTAGCGTTATGGTCAAAATATACAATGATGACTACTTTATCGAATTCGTCAACCGAAAACAATAACACAAAACTCTTGTCAACATGTACACGGCGGAGATGTCGGAGAGGTTTCCTCAAATTCCTGTAATGAGTAGGATCACGAAGGATCTCCTGGATTTTGTTGTATATCATTTCCAATTGTTTGGGATTCTTCTTTGCAATTTTTGAGAATATCTTTTCAGCAGTCGGTCTTACAACAAGATCATACATTTTACTTCAACCCGAAGTGCCTCTTGAAATCCTTGATTTTTACAGGTTTTTCTTTTTGTATTTCTTGCATCTTTTCGACAAACTCGGGTCGAAGTTCAGGCTCCATGATTTCTTCTTCGTACTGGTTGATAATAAGGGTAATTGCTTCCGATTTGTTTTTGAGACCGTACTTACCTTTGATTATGTTGACAATGCGGTTTTCATGTTCATCCAGAGAGATTACAGCTTGCGGCATATTATCATCCGTTATTCAGTGTTATGCTTCATTATGTTACGTTATTATATTTGTTTTTCGGCCAAAAGTCAGGATATCGCTATTTCCCATAACGGCAGCAGCATATACGACGTTGCCGAAGGTATGTCCCGAAGGTGAACCGCAGGTTCGCCAGCTTTCCCCCAAGGCATGAGAAAATCTTTGAATTACGAGTTCCGATCGAGCCAAAAGTTCGATGAGGCTACATGACCTTCTAGCTTTACCATGACAGGACTTTCACCTGCAAGCATCTGTAAGCTTAGCTGGGTACACAGCGAAGCGAAACCAGATATATGCTGCTAGTGTCAATGGCGGGTTAATTTTCCCCACTTTCGGCGTTTTAGAATTCCCCACTTATATTTAAGCTTACTTGTTCTCACCTCGATTCCATTTTTGGAATGGCATTCCCGCTTTTTTTCTGCTTTTCAATCGATAGCTTTCGCCTTTGAGGTTGAGAGTGATGCTGTAATGTAAAATCCTATCAAGTATAGCTGTAACAATCACTGGATCCCCGAATATCTCACCCCATTCACTGTATGATTTGTTTGCTGTGAATATCGTAGAAATATTTTCATATCTCATTGAGATTAATCTGAAGAACAAATGAGAAGCCTCTTTATCGAAGGGCAGATATCCGATCTCATCGATTATCAGCAGCTTGTATTTGTTCAAAGTTTTCAGCTTTTTTTCCAACTTATCCCTTTGGGCAGCATTCTTCATCCTTGAGATCATTAAGGCACTATTGATGAAATAAACGGAGAATCCTGCTTGTATTGCCTCCAATCCAAGACCAATGGCAAGATGTTAATAGCAATCCAAGAAACACCAACAAATTTATACCTGATGCCCCCATCCAATCCCCAGCGCAACTACTCATATCACCTGTGACCCCCGCATATTCCCGGTGCCCCCTGGCAACCCCACCCCGGGGCCCCACCCCGCAGCAACTAAAAACCAACCTTACGTGAAAACATGACCAAAAATAAGCCGCTACCCAACAAACCATCCGACACCCCACCAGATACCGACATCTTCCAGCTCATGCGTGCGGAACGAGAAAAGGTATTGGACCAGGAGGAAAGCCTGCAAAGATCCCTGTTCGAGACGCTGTACGACAACCTCAAACTGCCCATCGGTCTGGCCTGCTACGGCCTTGGCGGGATGCAGAACCAGCTCTATGCCTGGAGCCACGATTTCGCAAGTACGGGGTACGTTGGCGTGCCGGTAACAAACAAATTCATCGGGTTCACCGGGGCCGAATGGGAATATCTCAACATCTTCTTTGCCCAGGGGTCCGCTGTTGCACTTGCCCTGCTCGGGGGTTATTTCGTGGGCCATGCGCTCTGGGCCAAGGCCGCAGAGATCAATCGGGATACCAAGAAGCTGGCGTACATCAGGGAGCGGAAGGACGTGGGGAAGAAAGCCAAGAAGGAGATCGATTCGTATCTCTCCTCGAAGAAGAGATGGCTGCCGGATTTCGAGAATGCGCTTAAGAAAAAGCATCCAAGGCTGTACAGGGTCAACAGGTTCCTGAAATCCCGTGCCGGTCTGCCTCTAACCCTAACCGCCCATACCGCTGTCCTTTCTGCAATCCATTACACGTGGTCTCAGAGGTATTACGAGGGCGAGACCTATGTTGGAGGTTTCCTTCACGAATCCGTGTTCTGGAACTGGAGCTGGTTCCTTGGGGCGTACACGACCTATATCGCGCTTCAGCTTGCCTCCTTCTACTTTTTCAATGCCCGCGCGGAGAAGAAGCCCGCAAAGATGGTGAGGAAGATCAAACGCAAGCTCGAGAGGTTGAATAGAAAGATCGAAAGCCTGAGAAAGAAGCAAAGGCCGAGGACGGATGAAAAGACGAATAGAAAATATATCAAATTTATTGACAGATTGATCAAACTGGAAAAGGAACTGGCATTCTGGAAGGAGCTGGAATAGCCTCGTCTGTTGCCCACGAACTTTACTCTGTCCCTACCCGGAAACTATCGCTCTTTCGCTTTTCTCCTCTCTTGATCTTACAACACTCACGAGTTTCTTCAGAAAGACTACCACTAAATAAACACCGGCCGCCTCGAGAACGATCGTCGCACCCACCTCGAAGTCCCAGACATAGGCCGACCACAGACCAGTTAGCACAAAGACAGCAGAGAGTATTGTGGAGAAGAACATGATCTTCCGCATGTCATGAGTGAATTTACCAACTAGTGAGGCCGGGATGGTGAGCATCGCCAGCACTAAAATAACTCCCATGAACTTGATGAGAAAGACGATGGTAAGGGCGACGAGACAGAGGAGGTAAAGGTGTAAGAACATGGTGTGCACACCCACGACCATGGAGAATTCCTCGTCAAAGGCTGTTGATTGCATTTTGTGGTAAAGAAGTATTGTAGAAACAAGGATAACAATAATCAGACAGAGAAGAAGGTAGATGTCCATCTTCTTGAGCATGAGGATGTTCCCGAAGAGATAACTTGCCGGGCTGAAGGCATATCCCGGAGTCTGTCGCATGAAGAAGGCACCCATAGCCATTCCAACAGCCCAGATTATGCCGATGGTCGTCTCCTCACGCTCCAATGTTTCCCTGCTCAGAATACCGATGCCGAGAGCGGAGGAAAGTGCAAAGATGGCCGCTCCTACAATTGGTCCAAAGACGGGGTCCCATCCAAGGTAGAAAGCCAGTCCCACTCCACCGAAGGAGGCGTGTGCGATTCCTCCCGTGATGAACACAATGCGCTTCACCACCACATAAGTTCCGATTATTCCGAAAGCGATGGCTGCCAGGAGACCGGCATAGATGGCATTTCGCATGAATGTGTATTCCAGCATCTCGATGAACGAATATGCCATTTACTCCCCCTCCGGCGGGTGGTGGGAAAGGACCCTGTGCGGAACCCCGTGGGCAATGAGATCCACGGGACATTCATAGGCGGCCTCGAGCATCTCCTTTGTCAATTCCTTGCTTTCGTGGTAGATGAGGTATTTGTTTAGGCATCCGATCTTCTTGACATAGGTAGACAGAACTCCGATGTCATGTGTCACCAGAATGATCGTGATGGCCTTGTTCAACTCTCTGAGAAACTCGTAGATGCTTGTCTCCATTTTTTTATCAACGCTTGCCATTGGTTCGTCTAAAAGGATGATTTTTGGGTTTGTGCACAGTGCCCTCGCTATCAGTACACGCTGCTGCTGGCCCCCCGAGAGCTGGGAGAGCTGCTTATCCCCGAACTCTCCCATCTCCACTTGATTAAGAGCCTCCATTGCAGCCTCCTTGTCCCTTGTTGTATAGAAGGGCTTGAACCCCAGTTTTCCCAGCCTTCCCATGAGCACTACATCCCAGACACTGATGGGGAACTGTCTATCAAAAGATAGATACTGAGGAACGTAGCCAATGAGGTGATGCGCCTGGGTGGGTGGGAGACCAAAAACACGGACTGTGCCTTTTCTTGGTTTGAGGATTCCGAGGATGACCTTGAGAAGGGTGGTCTTCCCACCCCCATTTGGTCCGATGATGCCGAGGAACTCATTTTCTTCAACAGATAGAGTGATGTCCTTGAGGATATCGTATCTGTCATATCCTGCCCAGACATGCTTGAGCTCCAGTGCGGGATGCTTGTTTTGAGACATTTTAACATCATTCCTTTGAAAATGCGTTGATAAGTTCTGTTGTTACCTCTCTCATATTCTCAACATAGTTTTCGGCAAGTGGATTTATGGATATCACTGTACCGCCGATTTCGTCCGCTATGGTCTCGGCATTGTCCTTGTCAAACTGCGGTGACACAAAGATGACTGTTATGTTCTCTTCCTTTGCCTGGTCGATGATCGTCTGAATCCCCTCCGCCGTCGGCTCTTTCCCCTCGTCTTCTATTGCGATCTGGATGAGACCATAGTCATGGACAAGATAGCCAAAAGCCGGATGGTAGACAAGGAACTTCTTTCCCTGATGAGGCTCCAGACCAGTTTCGATATCGGTATCGAGCGTGTCCAGTTCGGTGATGTAGTCGCTGGCGTTCTCGGTGTAGTTGTCCGCATTGTCCGGGTCCGCCTTTTTCAGTCCTTCGAGAAGGTTCGCCACCATTATTTTTGCGTTCTTGGGGGAAAGCCATATATGCG
>DAOVMN010000105.1 GCA_030630685.1 Thermoplasmata archaeon
AGGTAGATGAGCATCCCGGAAAGATCCGCAAACCCTCTCACCACCCTCCCGACAATCGGCTTCTTTTCAAATCGGCGGTCTATAAAATCCCGGATCATCCTCAGGCCGTGGTGAACATGGTCCGCTAAAACCCCGAAATAACCGCCTGAGGAGGTGATGCGCATGATCTCGAGACCGTGGCGCTCCGCCAGCGCCCGGATACTGTAGATCGTGAATCTGTGATGGTCGACCGCATCGTGGATCGGGTAGATGAAGGGTGCGGAGAAGAGGAATAATCCGCCGGGTTTCAGGACCCTGACAGCCTCGGAGACCACCTTCTGCTCGTCCTCCACATGCTCCAATACCGCCCGCGCGATCACCGCGTCGAAAACCCCCTCTCGAAAGGGCAGGTAATGTGCATCCGCCACAACTGTCGGCCTGTCCCTCGGGATAATGTCGATGGAAACGTAATTCTCTACCTCTCCCAGGTCCTCGATAGCACGCCTTTCACCTGCCCCGATATCAAGGACCCTTCCGTGGACATCCTTGTATCCGAAATTCCCCCATTCTCCTTCCTCCATCCCGCCCGCGAACCTTGGTCTGTCGTAGTACCAGCGCAGATGCCTGGACTTCCTAATAGCAATACCTGGAGGATTGGTGAACATGGAATTCAGTTTCCCTCCTTTCAGGTTCATCTCGTGCTCGGGGAGCATCATAGGGATACCCTGGAATATCGGGTACCACCTGCCGCATCCCTCACACACAAGCCTCTCACCATTCTCGGCCTGGCTTCTGAGCCGGGCATGGCACATCGGGCAGCTCAGGATATCAAGGAGTGCTTTTTTCAGTTTCCTTCCTCCATTCTCTAAAGTTCTCGTTATTCACCCCGGCCTTCCTGCGTTGTGAGGTTTTCTATTCGTATTTCTCCAGGTTTCTTCCTCCTGAATTTGAGTGATAAGGCCACCAGTGACATCCCCATTTTAAGCGTTTCGACTCCGGAGAACTTTCTTGCTGCGATGGCATCCCCGATAACCTGTGATTCATTCATTCAATCCCTCCAATCCGTATTGGACTCCAGGATCTCCAGCCTGTTTCGTTCTTCATTTTTCATGGAATTCAAAGGAAGTTCGTATGCCCCTTCAATGGGCTCCTTGGACCTCAGATACCTCATAACATACTGGCCGCAGTTGCTTCCTATCCTGTTCTCCTCCACCTCTCCTATGCTCACTATGACCTCGTATCCATGGGAGCGCAGGTCCTCCACCACGCGATTGCTCTTTCCTTCCCCGTGGGGATCGATGTAGGAGGATAGTCCACCTTTAACGGCCCGGTAGGTGGGGTTCACGGGTGTGATCTTGATGAGGAATCTTTCAGGGGAAAAGTATCGGGAAAGTACCTCCCAGTCCACAGGCATACCTTTAACAAGGGCGAAGTTCAGGGTAATCTTCCTGTCCCCTTTCTCATAGAATCTCTCCCCAAAGCTGGCAATTCGTTCCATGTCCCATTTCCTCGCCGGGATAAGCTGGTCCCGCAGGATATCATCCGTGGTGTGAATCGAGAACTGAAGCTGAAACTTTCCATTCGGGTATCTCTCCTTCTTTATCCGGAGGAGTCTATCAAAGAATCCCTCAGTTCCGGCAGGAGCAATGGTGGAGATGCAGGGAATGAGACCCGGGGCATGGTAGAGTTCGGGGAGTTCTTTTAGTACCTCGAGCACAGCGGGATTGAGGGACGGCTCTCCCATCCGTGCGAACTGGATCTTGAACTTTGAGACAGGTACACATCCGTCTGGATACCTCCTTCTTATTAGATAGTCGATCTGTGCCAGGAGCTCCTTCCTTGAAAGTGGGCCCTGGTAGTTCCCTCCGGCATCGCACATCCGGCATCCAATCGGGCATCCAAAGAGTGTGGATACAATAAGGACCCACTTCTTTTCCCTGGGTATGGGTGGTTGAACCGATTCCACGAACTCGATTACCTTTCCTTTTTCCATCTCGGCCAGATAGACCATGGCGATATCTTCCCGTCCGGTGGTGTTCAGGAGCTTCATTCCCTTCTCTCCAATAATCTCTTTTGTATCTTCATGGCAGCCTTTATTCCATCCCCCACGGCAATGGCGACCTGACGATAGCTGCCGTTCTTAACATCTCCAATCAGATATAAAAGGCCTTTTTCCTTTAGCCCCGTTAGTCTGTCCCCGAGCCCCTCGGAAAGGAATCCCATATTCGGCTCTCTCCCTATGGCAAACACAAGATAATCCACGCTGAGCTCCCGGCTTCCACGAGAGGTGATGCACTCAAGGATCATTCCGTCCTCAGAGGGATGGATATGAGAGACCCTGATGCCCTGCATGTAGGTGATCCCCAAGTGCTCGATGGCCCTTTCATAGAGAAGGGGGAGGCATCTCAGGATGGTGGACCTGTTGAGGAGGAACACCTTGTTCCTTTTGGCCAGGTTCAGGGCATAGTCAAAGGCAGCATCCCCTGCCCCCACGATTGCAATCTTTTTTCCCTCGGATTCAAGGATGGGGTAGATCTCGCAGAATACCCTGTTCGTTACCAGCTCGGGAATCTGGAGATCCGGGGTCCCGGGTCGGGTTCCGGACGCTATTGCCGCTATTATAGAGAAAATGGTCCTGTTTTCGGTATCGAGGATGAAGTAGTTTCCATCATGGTCCAGGCTCACGACCTTTTCAAGAATGGGCTTCACCCCTGCCACCTCTATGTGCCTTTCAAGGAGTGCTACCAGCTCTTTCCCCGGGATGCCCTGAGGAAAACCGGGATAGTTCTCCACAAGATTGGCATTGACCAGGAGGCCGCCCACACGCTTCTTTTCCAGTAGAAGGGGGTCGATCCCGTATCTCCTGAGCTGGATCGCAAGGGAGGCTCCCGCAGGTCCGGCCCCGATTATGACCACATCCTCAGGCTTCATCATCTTCCTCCAACCGGTTGATTACCTCCTCCACAAGAACAGGATGTGCAAAGCCATGGGAGAGGTTGAGAAGGGTTGCACGATGAAATTTCAGGTTATAGGTTGCTGTGCCGTCCACGAGGAAGAACACCTCGAACCCGCGCACAAACGCCGACCTTGCCGTGGTCTCACAGCAGAGATGGGTCATCACCCCTCCGATGACCACCTGGGTGATTTCCCGCTTTTTCAGCCACTCCTCCAAAGGGGTCCCGTAAAAGGCATCATACTGGTTTTTCACCAGGACCTCTCCATCTGTTTCCGCAAGCTCGGGTATCAACTCGCTCATAGGATCGTCCTCGCGAATCATGTCAGCCCACCATCGTGAAAGGCTTCCGGCATTCCGGGATGTGTTCAGGTGTCGGGTGAGGATTACGGGTTGCTCCAATTTCATGAACAGCTCGATCAGTTTCAGCAGTCCTGGAACAATGGCAGGGGCGCTTGGTACAAAGGCGTGTGATCCCGGGTCAAGAAAATATCTCTGCATGTCCAGGATGATGAGGGCGGATCCCTCGGGCTTCGGTTGAAAGGGATGGGGCTTCCGGTATTCCTCCACCTCTTTCACAAGCTCATCAGCACGGCTTTGGATGGTTTCTGGGGTGAAGTATGGTTCTTTCATAGGAACACTCGTTTATGGATTGTTGATGATTGATGTCCGAAAAGCCAATTAGAGATATGGTTTTGCAATTCCTGCGATTTTGATGGAACATAGAATAATCAAAATCACCGCATGACCTTCCGTGCCAATGCGACCACGAAATATGCAATCATCAGAGCGCCAATCAAAGCCTCCGAAGATGCCACCAACCGCATTCCGCCGTTAGGCGACATATCTCCATAACCCAATGTGGTAAAGGTTACAATGCTGAAATATAAATAATAGGATGCATCGTACCAGTTTTCCAATGACACTCCATTGATGGTATTTATGATACTGTCTGAAATCAAGTAAATAAACCCGTAGATCAAGACTATGAAAAAGCCCCATCCGGCAATCCAGAAAGGCTTCTCCCCATAAGCTCCGATTTTAAATAACAATGTTTGAATAAGCCATTTAATTCTATCCCTAAGATAATTGTTTATGCATTTCCAGTAATGCCGGTTTTTGTTCTTTTCATCTTTGTTGCTTTCTTCACAACTTTCCTTCCACGATTTCCACTTATTTTTAAGCAATGCACGATTCATTTCCCGCTCGCAAATAAAGTATTCCCCGGACTGTTCATAATACCCGTTGGTTTTAAAGGTGTTTTTCAGGTTGAGATAAACATCCCGTGCTTGCTCGAACCTGCTAAGAACCTTCTTTCTATCATTCTTTCCAACATAACACATCCTTTGTATTTTATTCATTATGTCGGTGTATGTTCCAATTTTCCATCTCAATTCTTTCCTTTCCTCCTTGGTCTTGGGAGTCTTCAATTCCAACTTTTTAAGAATTTTTTTTATTTTTTCCACAGTTTCCTCTGCCCTGTTGTGGAAATCCTCACAGACAAAAGTGGAGTCTCTATTATGGCCAAAATAAGCGTAATGGATCGTGCTTCCCTCCATCTTGGATTTATACAGGTCAACAAACCGAAGCCACGTTTCATCTAAGCTGACATTGGTGAGAGATGTTCCTCTAAAATTTGCACCATTACAATGTGCCTTGGTGAAGTCTGCACCATTACAATCTGCTTTGCTGAAGTCTGTACCAATGCAATCTGCTTTGCTGAAGTCTGTATTATTACAACGTGCCATGCTGAAAACTGCACCAACACAATGTGCCTCCCTGAAAACTGCACCAACACAATGTGATCCTATGAAGTCCGCACCATTACAATCTGCTTTGCTAAAGTCTGCGCCTTCACAGTGCGCCTCGCTAAAATTTGCGTGATCAGAATATGCTTTGCTAAAGTCTGTGTTTTCACAATGTGCCTCGCTAAAATTTGCATCTTCACAATGCGAACGTTGAAAAATTGCATTCTTTAAAAGAAAACCTGAAAAAATCTTCGTTCTAAAATCAATTTCCGCCGCCCAATCTTCCTTTTCTCTATATCTATTAAATTCCTCAATATTTTCTTCTATTTCTTCCTCCAATTTTTTCTTTTTTCCCCCTATGGCCTTCTGCCATTCTTCTTGCTTTGCACACAGTAGGTCATAAAGGAGGTTGGAATATTCCTTCAGCGCCTTTTCTCTTTCTTCTGGAAAAGATGCCCGTTTCCACTGTTCCAATGCAAAGTCAATCTTTTCTTTTTCACACATTTTCATCCCTAAGTTATTTCCCATCTTGCACCTGCTTGTGCTCGGAGGCAACCCTTATGATGCCTCGATAACCAATTATATTCCCCTTTTGATCTCGCCGTACAGTGGAATTGAGGAGACAGTTCATCAACGTGCCGTCCTTCCTGCGGAGTTTCATCTCGAAATTCCTCACAAAGCCTGTCCCGGTTATATCTCTCTCAAACCTTTCCCAGTCATGGAGATTTCCAAAGGACTTTTTCACATCCGCTCCAAGCACCTCTCTTTTTTTTGTGTACCCGAAAAGTTTCATCATTGCGGGGTTGACATCGGTTATCTTCCCCTCTTTGGAGAGAATATACATAGCGTCTATACACTCCTCAAAGAAGGTGCGGTATCTCTTTTCACGCTCCTTTAATTTCTGGTCCTTCCCGTGCTTGTAGAGAGCCATCTCGATAGCAGTCTCCAATTTCGTATCCCCAAATGGTTTTGTTATGCAGCCATACGGTTCTGCTCTCTTTGCCTTATCAAGCATATTCTTATCTGCTAGATAAGCAGAGAGATAAACCACTGGAATATCAAAATGCTTTCGGATATGTTGTGCAGCTTCGATGCCTGCATACTTCTCACCCTGAAGTACAATGTCGATAATAACCAAATCAGGGCGTATTTCTTCCACTTTTTTAATTGCAGCTTCTTTGGAACTTTCCATTGCAGGAACTTCATATCCGAGTTCCTCCAAAGTCTCTTTTAGGTCCTGGGCGATAATTTTTAGGTCTTCCACAACTATTATTTTTTTAGTCATTATTTCCCTCCTTTAAAGGTGAATGTGAATTTGGTTCCTCCTGTTCTGTCCAATCGTATCGAACTTTTTAACTGATCTGCCTGAAGAGTAACCAAACGGAGGCCCATGGTTTTTGTTTTATATATATTTAAATCATCTGGTAAGCCGATACCGTTATCGCTTACCGTTAGTTCTATTTCGTTCTCTTGATTCATGTGAAGTGCTATCATGATTTCTCCTTTTCTACCCCTCGGAAAGGCATACTTTAGAGAGTTTGAAACGAGTTCATGAATAATTAATCCGCACGGAACTGCCTTATCAATTCCCACTGGAACCTTTGTAATATCAAGTATTAATTTTATTCTGTTGGGTTCTATACTGTAAGCCTCATAGAGATTGTTGGTAAGTGTTCTGATATATTTTTGAAAGCCAACTCCTGTAAAAACTTTCGAACGATATAATTGCTCATGGATAAGTGCCATTGACTCGATACGGTTCTGAGTTTCTCTCAACGCTGTTTGGACCTGCCCGTCCGAGATCCTTCGAGATTGAAGTTTGAGCATGCTGGAGACCTCCTGAAGATTGTTATAGACCCCATGGTGTATCTGTTGCAGAAGTACCTCTTTCTCTTTGAGGGATACTTTCAGTGCATCCTCCGTATTCTTACGCTCCGTGATATCTTGTAATGTTTCTATTGCCCCGACGATATTTCTCCCATCATCCCTCAATGGAATTGCAGTGAAGAACAGCCACTTGTTCCCCAGCTTTGGAAAAATATCTTCAGCTTCGTACGCCCCAGCAAAAAGATCGGATTTCCGATATTTGCCTCGATAATGCTTGGCTACTACCTTCTCTGCTACTCCATCCACCATAAGGTCAGCCATGACAGGTCTTTCTTCAGAATAGAATACTTTCCACGGTTCTTTTGTCCCGACCATCTTAGTTGCAACAACACCAGTCAGTTCTTCCATGGCTTTGTTCCAGTGTGTTACTTTGTGCTCGCTATCAATAACAAATGTCGGAATAGAATTTCCTTCAACGATCTGCGAAAGCTCTCTCTCACTCTCACGCAACTTTTCCTCTGCCTGCTTGCGTGCTGTGAAATTTTGTAGAGTCTCTATCGCCCCAACGATATTTCCCCTATCATCCTTCAATGGTGTTGCAGTGAAGAACAGTACCTTGTTCCCCAGTTGTGGGAAAACATCTTCTGCCTCGTATGCCCCCGCGAAAAGATCGGATTTCCGATATTTACCTCGATAATACTTGGCTACTACCTTCTCTGACACTTCATCCACCATGAGATCAGCCATGACAGGTCTTTTTTTAGGATAGAATACTGACCACGGTTTTTTTGTTTCGACCATCTCATCTGCAACAACACCAGTCAGTTCTTCCATGGCTTTGTTCCAGTGTGTTACTTTGTGCTCGC
>DAOVMN010000327.1 GCA_030630685.1 Thermoplasmata archaeon
CGTGTGGCAACCGGCATGAAGACCGGTGTGTGGATATCTCCATGTCTTGTTTTGACCATTCCGGCCCGTGCGCCAGAAGAATCGATGCCCTCAATACGGAACATGCTGCCTGTTTTTTGCCTCTGTTAATATTGCTTTGCATCGCGATGGAGAACTGATCCTGCAGGAAGTGAAACCGTAATTCGTATTAATCCGATTGGTTTACGCGGGTATATGAATATCTGCATCATCGGCTGCGGCTCGATAGGCACCGTCCTTGCCAGCGCCCTGAGCGAAATGAAGGAAATCCACACCACCTATCTCATGGACAGAACCTTTGAGAAGGCCGATACCCTTTCCAATAGGTTTCATGATTCCGGTGCGATAAAGGGCATCAATGAGATCAAGGGGAAGGTTGAACTCGTCATCGAAGCGGCCTCACAGGAGGCTGTACGGATGTACGGTCCGCAGATATTAGAGACGGGGATAGACCTGATGATCATGAGCGTTGGGGCACTAATAGATGATGAATTTTTCACCCGTCTTCGAACTACTGCAAAGGCACATGGTTCAAGGATATATATCCCGAGCGGAGCGATAGGGGGACTGGATGTCATTAATTCCGCATCCATTGGCAAGATCGACGAGCTTTCCCTGAAAACCTCCAAGCCTCCGAAAGGCCTGCTGAACAATGAATACATCATGGGTGCAGGAATCGATGTCGAGAAGATCGAGAGGCCCACGGTGATGTTCGACGGCAGCGCCGGGGAAGCCATCAAAGTATTCCCCTTGAACATCAATGTTGCCTCGATCCTTGCATTGGCCGGGGTGGGGAAAGAAGGAACAAGAGTAAGGATCATTGTTGACCCTGATATCGACAGGAATATCCATGAGATATCCATGCGGGGAGAGTTCGGGGAGATGAGATGCACGGTCCAGAACAAGCCCCATCCCATGAACCCGAAAACCAGTTATTTGGCTGCGCTATCGGCAATAGCCACTGTAAAAAAAATAGTGGGTGTGGTGAGCATTGGCTCGTGATTACTCCACAAGAAGCTTGGCCTTGGAGATGGAATATGAGAAGGTCTCCGGCAGTACACCGGTTTTCTTGTAATATCGCTCTAACCTTCTTATCTTGGCCTCGACGAGGTGGAAATTCCTTTTATTGTGGACATCCTTCTTGTTTATCTTAAGGTGTTCATTGAGCCTGATTGCCTTCCTCATGAGGTTCTCGATGTCCTCAGGAAGTTTGAAGGTGATGCCGTGATCCTTGAGTATGGAGGAAATACTTTTGCCCACAACAAACTTTGTATCCGGGATGCCATAGGAGTCCCTGAGCATGAGCCCGATCAGGGCAGTGCTTTTCCCCTGGTTGTAGAGCTTTACCACGATTTCCTCGATCTCCTCGGTGGAGAGGGAAACCCAGGAGGGGGGATCGGCTCTGAACAGGCGTGTCGAACCGGAAATGCCCTTCCGTCTTGAGTGCATTTTTGCCATTCGTTGTTCCTCCGAATAATCTGCCTTCCACCCTGATTATAATACTTAAAAGTATCCTGATTTTGAGGAAGTAACGGGGGAGATGAACAACCACGGCCCGGAAATCACGAATGGCACGAATACACAAATTACACGAATATCAGGAGGCGAATGAGTGAGGGGAGGTTAGTTGGAGTTAGGGAAAGGTGCAGGAACGGATCGGATGCGGGGTTCTATAGGGGTGAAATTGGGTGATTGGTTCGAGCACAGCACAACTATTAAATATTGTTTTAATCATGCCCTCTACGAAACCTATCCAAAGTCTGCTCACACTGCGGCCTTATCGACGCTGTGCGTCAACCGGCATTCAGCAGCCTTTGACTGCCTCATGCCTTGACGACCTCTTCGAGGTCATCCGGCACTCGGAATCTGGCGGTTCCTCATGCCTGAACTGATGGCTGTGATAAGAGGATCGTGGTGTTCGAGCGGAAAGGAGGTGAGTAAGAAAGATGAGTAAAACAACAGATTTCGAGGCTTTGGGACACAAGAGAAGTAAGGCGATAGAAATTTATGCCCATGTGAACAAGAGGGGTCTAAGCAAGATCAAGAGTCCCCTGGATGTCATGTTATACAAGGAGGCAAGCGATGATTGAGTGTCAACCAAGTCCGGGTATATCCTACATGGACTTCGGATATACCACCAAATCAGAAGGATATCCGACATTGATGTCGGATATAACTGAGTCAAGTGAAATTTCCGTACTTTTTAATAATAACAGTAAAGGAAAAGGATATACCGTGTTCATAGAATTTATTATAAACCCTTATTGGAACCAAATAATAAAAGATAAGATTATTGAATCAATGAAATTTAACAGGTGGAAAAAATGATGAAAGAAAAGTCAACTAAAAGTCGAAAGGATGTTTGGGGAAAATATAGTCTGACATTTGTTATTGGCTGGATAATGGCCTCAATTGGATTCAATTTTTTTCTTCAACCTGTTCCTCAACCTGTTTCTAAGGCTAATATCGTCTTAATAATATTATTATTATTAGGAATTGTTGTAATTATTTATTCTACTTACAAAGCCGAAATGGCGTATAGGAAGATTCGGCAACATAATTGAGTTAATAAAAATTAAAATGCAATAACCCTGTTTTCCATTTGGTTTGAAAAAATCCCAGAAAAGAAGGGAGGCTTTCCTTTTTCGCATCTGAGAGCCAAAGGGGCTCATAGCCATTTAATATATTTCTCTTGGTAACATAAAATTGAAATCGTTTTACAAAACATGTTTCCACACATATCGTAATATTGACTGACATGAAAGGACTATAAAGTGTGGAAACTTTCCGCTCGCTACGGTCGCTACAGTGCTATCGCACTCGTATAACATGGTATATCTGGCTTCGCTACGCTTCGCCCAAATCCCCCGCCTTCGGCTCAGAACTTCAGATACCCGCCAGACGTTATCCAAATGTCGTTTATCCTCTAAAAATCACTAAAACCTCTCTTTTTTCGTTAATAGCCAGCATTCTGAATTGAACGGATGATAAGAGGAATGCCTTGACGAGTCCTTCGGACTCATCCGGCACTCACAGCCTCCGGCTGCTCATGCCTCATCGACCCCTGCGGGGTCAACCGGAGGTCGGAACTTTGTTCCTCAGGCCCCCCCCCACGAATCCACCACCCCGAGCCCAGGCACCGGGACTATGTCGCAACATAGTGAATAAGAATTTAGATATTGTCAACCACATAAAAATGTAAACTCTCAATCTGGAAAGGACAATTTCCTTTCCAGTGGGATACCGATCCTGACCACAA
>DAOVMN010000272.1 GCA_030630685.1 Thermoplasmata archaeon
ACAAGGAACACATCACGAGCAGAGATCTTTCCATCCCTATCGTTATCCTGAAATGAGATATTCGTGGAGTCATCATAAAAGTTCAGACCGTAAATATCTTTCACACGTCCGTGTCCACCAGCTACTTTAGCTCCATCATAATCAAGAAGGATGTAGTTCACAGAACAAACTGAGACTGGATCTGGATCTACTTTCTCAATATGCCATGCAAAATCATTATTTCCAATCGGGCAATAAGTTATCCCTACTGTGGTATCATCATCTGGAATCTTACCTTTGATGGTTACAATGCCGTTTACTGTTGAACCATCCTTTGGTTTTGTGATTTTTGGGGTAGAGGGATGATTTACTGTTGTAACGAACACCAGGAGTTTCTGGCCATCGTTATTGTTGTAGTTCTGGGGGCCTTCATCGATAGTATGCCCTTTGTTAACAAAGACCTTGATATAATGATTCTCGTAAATCTGGTCAGGGTCTATCATGGCCGCGGTGAATTTCTCCTTCACGACCACTACGCCTCCACCACATTTCAGGAGATCGATCCTCTGGTCGCCGATCAGGTATTCTCCATCATAGAAATTTACATCCACGTTTCTTGCATGTATCCTTCCGGTGTTCTTGACATAGACCCTCACCTCCACATCCTGGCCGTTCAATGCAGGGTCCCTTGAAAGTTTGATCCTGTAAACGGACAGGTCGGGAAGCACGCTGTGATACCTAGGGTTTGAAGAGTTATAGACACTGTCCACGATTGCGGTAAAGATAGAGAAGTTGTCCACAGTCCCTACCACATATTTCACTCCTCCTTCAGCCAGCACATGGCTTCCTTCAACTACAATGAACCTCTTTTCCACCTCATCATAGTACTCGAGTCTCAGGTCTTCTTGCAGAGAGAATGGGTCCCCTATCTCTTTTAAATCTGAAGTGAGAATCGGGAGGCTGATCTCAGCCTCTATGAATCCTTCCTCCCTGTTCTGCAACCTGCACCCAACAACCCTGATGTCATAAACCAGACCGATACCACCTTTGTATGCTAGATTTGGAACCGGACTGGGAGTCTCATCTATGTAAACAAACACAGGTCTTTCAGGACTAATGTAACTGGCTTGAGGGGCGGCCTCCTCTGGGAATCCTCGCCATACAAGGCTCACGGATGCATCAAGGATTGTGGCATCCAATCTCACCTGCTTGGTGAACGTGGCTTGTGCGTAGGGATGTACTCTGATAGTGTATGATTTCTCAGAAATGGAGATACCATCGGTCACGAAGATGGTCACGGTATAATCCACAGGGCTTACTGGTTTAATGGGTATGCTCCCATCGAGTCCCTCATACAGGAAGTCCTCACCTACCATACCGCTCACGTTATCGCCCATGGCCGTTGTTTCATATTTTGAGGTGTCGCAATGGAATAACCAGTCATACGTTAATGGGTCGTTCTCCGGGTCTATTGCTTTTTGCTGGAACACGATCCTGTCACCGTAGAACACATCAATAACCCCGTTCTCCACCATGTCGTTGGTATCATTGATGGCCAGGGAGGTATTAAAGTATGGTGTTACAATAAAGTCCGCTATCGGGGCTTTGTTTCCAATCCATACGACCATGGTATCCTCTGTGAAAGCACCGTGATCGTCGGTGGTCTTCAACGTAACAATGAAGTATCCCTCGAGCGGCAACTCCTCTGTATAGCTATGGGTGACCACCTTACCATACCCAGTCTGCCCGTCACCGAAATTCCAGTTGTACGCAATGTCGTCATCTCCGACGTCCGGATCAAAGGTAAAATCAGCGTTGAACCGAATCTCCACACCAAGCTGGATGCCGCGCTGTTTGTCTCCAATGGGTTTTGGTAAGTTATTGAATGTATAGTTTCCTTTGATGTGCAGGAGGTCTATGGTTGGATTCCTGATAACGTTCCTGCTGTACGAGGCGTTCTCGTAGGTCCCGGTGAACCTGGCTACAGGCGCATGGTTGGCTGTGGTGGTACCGTACAGGGTGAGGTCGTCTATCCATACCCCCTGATAGGTGATATCGTTATTGGTTTTCAGCAGGATACGCATATAGAACGTTTCCTGGAGGTATGCGTCCGGGATGCGGACATCCTTATGGAGCCACCCGTATTGATTCCCTGGTTCCATCGACGAGTTATAGGATTCCTCGCCAGCAGGGAATTTCACCAACCGTTGCCATGAATCGTTGTCATCGGCATCATTGGAAATGGAGATATCTACATAGTCGTACTCATTTCCCTCTAGGATGTATTTGGTGTAGAATGAGAGGTGGACATTGGTGAAATCCTCAAGGTTCAAGGCCTGCGAGGTGAGGCATGCCTCCATGTTATTTGCATATATTCCTTTGCTGGGTATTCCTCCGTACCACGAGCGCCTTGAGAAGTGGCCTGTGGTGTCCACGTGCCATCCCGCCTTGTTTGGGTCGCTCTCGTTATCTCCTGTCCAGAAAAAATCTCCCATTTCAATTGGATTCCAGAGCTTGAACTCTCCGGTAGTATGGTCCAGATAATATGGGCTTTCACCTTCCTCCCTGGTGTCGGAGAAGATTGTCTCCACGGTGATGATGCCAGAAATGGTGGCGGTGTTATCATCAGTGTTGTCCTCGACCCCCTCGAGAATGGTTCCTTCAACTTCAATGGCGTATAATCCATATTTGAAGGACTGCCAATCCCAGGTTACCAGACAGCTATCATTCCGCTGTAACGAGATGGTGGTGGTGTATTCGTCCACCTTGGAACCAAGGAGGTAGGCCTCGAATTCTAACTGTACTATGTTCTCAAGGTCGATGTTGCCGATGTTCTTCACCTCGGCAGTTACCGCTCTTGCTCTGGCGACATCCTGGACCATGGGGTCAGCGTAAAGGCTCAGGACGGAGATGTCGTAGAGCTTCTGTGCCCTGATGTACCTGAAGAGCAGGTTATTGTCCGGATTACCGTCTTTGTCTATCTCGACCCAGATCTCGATCTTGTAGTTATATGTGCCAATGGGCAGGGTCCAGCTAAAGGCGACCTGTTCCTTGTCGCCAGGATCGAGGAGATCGGTCTCTTCCTCCTTAAAGTGATGCGTTACCGGGGTCCCACTCTGTCTGATGGCCTTACCTTTGACCGTGATGAACTCCTCGTTGAGGCCAACGTTCATGACAGTCGCCAGTACCTCGATGGTCTCACTTGGCGGGATATAACTGCCTTCCGCGGGATAGTCGATGCTGACAATCCGGGCGTCATGCGCCGGGGGTACGGTACCTCCAACGCCTACGTCGTCGATGTACCAGCCAAGGTAGTTGGTGTCCCCGTCGGTTTGCACCCTGAACCGGATGTACACCTCATGGTAGGCGAAGTCCTCGAGGCTCAGGGTGAGGTTATTCCAGGCGTTGGTCCTGTAGGGTATCCCCATCCTCTCGGGCGTGGGGTTGTGCCACAGGACTGTCCATTTGTCCTGCTCTGTGGTCCTGGCCTCGATATATGCGGTATCATAGTCATGGGCCTCGACCTCCAACCAGTGCCAGAAGGTGAGCACGGGATCCGAGGCGGTCTTAAGGTCCACCTTTTGCTGCAGCCAGATGGAGTCGTCCATAAGGTCGGGATAGTTGCCATCGAGGTTGGTGGCCCAGCACTTGTCTCCGCTGTGCGCGCTTGGTCCCTTGCTCGGTTTACCTAACTCCCAGCCGTCTGCTGCTCCGCTGGTTTCCCAGGCGTTGTAATAACCTCCTTCTGGCCTGGGCGGTGGATTTCCGTGCTCCATGTCGTCGCTGAAGAAGCTCTTCTGGACCACTCCGTCTATGACCATG
>DAOVMN010000376.1 GCA_030630685.1 Thermoplasmata archaeon
ACTATTAACCTTTCGATGCTTGGATTCAAAAGAGAAGAAAAATCTTACTCCTCTTCCTCTGCGTACTCTTCCTCGTATTCCTCCTCGTCGTAGTACTCCTCATCCTCGGATTCTTCGGCTTTCTTCTTCCTCATGAAGACCACTACCCCGATGACTGCAAGGATTCCAACCCCCCCGGCCGCCCCGGCCATGGCAATCGGGAAGTCGTCATCATCATCATCGCCATCTCCGCCAGTATCACCGCTCCCCCCAACTGTGAAGGAACAGGTCCAGGCTTCCGAGGTACCATTTTCAATGGGGCCATAGGCTATCAGCACAGTGACGCTGTCCCCTTTCTTGGGATTGATATCCTTGAATGTGATCTTTGTGGTCTGGTAGGTTGTTTCGTTTTCCCCCTCAATCTCTCCGCCGTCCGATATCTCGGTTTCATCGTCGCCCTGGGTAATGTTTCCTTCAATGTCCACGGCGCAGAAATGCTTTCCCTCTCTGTTCCAGTTTAATCCCCAGGCATCGTAGAATCTGGCCGAGACCTTGCTGTCTGCCTCAAGAATAAGCACGGAATCCATGCTGAAGGACGCTCCGGAATCATAATTGATGTGGTCGAAATAGACGTCACAGTCTGCCGCACTTTTGTAACGAATATAAATGGAAAAGGTATCCCCTGAGGAAGCATGGATGTTGGTGCGGTTTAGTGTGGTTTCAGCAGTGGCTTCCATGGGGTGGTCATGACTCTCACCGGTGTTTTCTGCTTTTACATAGGCAACATCCTCGTCATTGTATCTCAATCTAAACTCCCAATCCACCCTGTTATTATTGACATGTTCAGTCATCTGGTACCATATATTGAATACCACGCGTCCCTCGGCGGTAAGATCTCCTTTCAGACCATCGGATGTCCATGTACCGACATCTACCCAATACGTCTCGTATATTATGTTACCAGCTTGACGCGTTTCAGCTCTAACATGGCGTGTTTGTGCAGACTCATTGACATCATGCACTGTTTCAGGGCTGAGTTTGTTTCCTTCTTTAAGGTTCATGTGCACGTTCTTGGACTCCCGGTTCTCGCCCTGCCCTTCTCCGTCAGGCATCGCAAGGCCCATCAGGATCAATGACGTTATGATCGAAATTGCCAGCATTCTATTAGCGTTCATTATGCTCACCATTCTGTTATTTTTTATTTTATTTAGGCCGCAATTTTATTCCATCTCATAAATAGTTTTTCATTTATTCTTCCAGGTCCTCCTCTTTCCTGCCGCGCCTCCTTCTCATAAACACCATGGTCACCACGGCGACCACCACCACTATCGCAGCGACAACGCCGCCGAGATAGAGGGGTTCGTCCGTCATATCATCGTAAATCTCCTCGTACCACTCATCGTCGTCTTCGTCCTTCGGTTCTTTCACGACGGTCAGGGTATAGGTCCCAACGTTGTTGTCATCCGCAGTCCCTGCGTCATTGGTCTCTTCGTAGTATTCTTCTTCCTTGGGATTAACCTCTACCCTGATAGTATAGGTGCCGGTCATGTTGAAGAAGTAGTTGATATGTACAATCGTTTCGGAGTTTGTGTCTATGGATGGAGTCGCATAAAAAGTATCCTTAGTACCGTTAGGGGGAGTTATTTCAATAATCATTGTGGGCATGAGGCCTTTAGGACCGCCACTTTCACCCCAGCAGTGTAATAGAATATTGATATCTCCTGTTTTCTTTACATAAACTGGAGTGGGTTGGATAGTGATATCCGAGTTCTCCAGCACAAAGTCAATCTTTGGCCTGGGCTGGTAGACTATGTGGGCTGTATGGGTTTCCCACCATACATTGCCTGAATTGTCCGTGGCTGTTATGTTTATTTTATATCCCCCGGACCAAGCGTTGTCATCCGCATATCGCCATTTCCACTGGACCTTTTTATAATCGTCCCCTTCTTCAAGGATCTCATGACTGAAACTCTCACCCACGAAATCTTTGGTGGCTGCACTAAATCCAAGTTCTGCAATATCATACACTCCTAATCCATCACGGATTGTGGCTGTTGCAATAAGGGTCAATTTATCCTCTTCGGCATTATCATCACGGACCTCGATATCATCCTCTTCATAGGCAAAATACATTGTGTCAAGTGGCCCTTTTATTCCAGAGGGATGATCGATGCTCCCATACACGATCGTTGCCTGTTTACTTAATCCCTCAGCAGAGGTTTCTCCGCCGTCATACATGATCTCAATTACAATGCGGTCTCCTGGGCGAATCCTATTCTGATCAACAAAATTGACATTTCCCTCTCCGTAAAAAAGCTTTGGAGTGGTTTCTGTGTCGTTCCTGTTTGTGCTGATGGACCTTGGATTATTCCCATTTCTTGATATCCTAAATGTAAATTGTACATTTCTTACGTTTCCTTTTGCCCAGAGAAAAACCTGCACATTGCCGGTGAAATTGCACGTTTTGCTGATGGAATTGGTGCGCCAGGTCCCCACCGACCTTTCTTGGGTTTGCATATTTCCCTCCTGGTCACAGTCCTGTTCCTCATCCTCGTCAGAGGTTGGATTTTCTGTGCTGAGATTCCCGTCATCTGCCGGTCCGTACATGTAGAACCTTACCGGCTGTCTGGTCGGGGATTCCATGGCATCTCCTGCCGCCTCTTGCGGGGTTATTACCATAATTGTAGAAAGCAGCAGTGTGATCAGTATAAACAGGGATATCGATTTACTCATTGGTGTGCCTCCTGATTACCGGCTCAACATCGCTCCTTTAAAATAAATGTTTCGGTTTCTGATGGTATCCTATTCCTCATCTATATACTCAAGATATTCTTCACATCCCCAGCAGTAGAAGTCCTCGGACT
>DAOVMN010000457.1 GCA_030630685.1 Thermoplasmata archaeon
ACGGATATAACAATATTCTATATAGATCTCCGTGCATACGGGAAGGACTTTCAGCAATACTACAACAAGGCAAAAGAGATGGGGGTCAATTACATCCGGGCGCGGCCTTCCTCGATATACCAGAACGAGGACAAGAGTATCACCATCCGGTACATGGACACACACACCAGGGAGGTCAAGGAAAAGAGTGCGGACCTGCTGGTGCTCTCCACTGCCATCATACCTTCCAGGGAGAACAAAAGACTGGGCGAGATTTTAGGGATAGAGGTGGATGAATACGGGTTCTTCAGGGCAGATTCCATCCTATCCAATCCTGCGCAATCGACACGAGAGGGCGTATACTTAGCTGGCTGCAACCAGGGGCCAAAGGATATCCCGGACAGCGTTGCCATGGCAAGTGGTGCCGCTGCCAAGTCTGTGAAAGCAATTGTCGATAGAGAGAAGGTTGTGCCAATTCCCCCTCCACCAGAAAGGGATGTGAGGGGGGAGAAGCCGAGAGTTGGTGTCTTTGTCTGCCACTGTGGAAAGAACATACATGGTTTCCTCGACACCGAGGCTGTGGCTGAATATGCAAGGAGGCTTCCCTATGTGGCTTATGCAACAGACATCATGTTTGCATGCTCGGAGGATACACAGAAGGATATGCGAGAGAAGATCGATGAAGAAGGGCTTAACCGCGTGATAGTGGCGGCATGTTCTCCAGTAACACATGGCGGTCTCTTCCAGGACACCCTGGTCGAAGCAGGATTGAACAAGTACCTTTTCGAGTTCGCAAACATCCGGCAGCACTGCTCCTGGGTGCATTCCCATGAGAGAGAGAAGGCGACAAAGAAGGCAAAGGACCTTGTACGGATGGCAGTGGCCAAGTCCGCATTGCTCGAACCACTCACACAGGAGGAGGTAAGCGTCATCCCCAAGGTGCTCATTATCGGTGGAGGGCTGGCTGGTATGAGGGCGGCCCTTGCGCTGGCGGATATGAAGATCCCCTCTTACCTTGTTGAGAAAGAAAAAAAGCTGGGAGGCGTGCTGGGGAAGCTCTACAGCCTGTTCCCCTCGGATATAAAGGCCTCTGACATCATCGAGCCTTTGATAAAGAAGGTGAACAGTTCTGAGTACACCACGGTGTTTACCGGCTCAACCATAGGGAGTGTTAACGGGTTTATAGGGAACTTCGAGGCCGTGATCATGACCCCGACCGGAGAGAGGAATATCGAGTTCGGAACGGTTATCATAGCCTCGGGATTTTCCGAGATCGACCTGACGGGGCGCTATGGTTATGGTGAAAGCCCGAAGGTTATGACACAGACCGAGCTTGAGGGTCATCTCGAAGAGGGAGACCTTTCCAGGCCGGGTACCGTGGTGATGATCAATTGTGCCGGGGCCATGGAGGAGGGGCGTCCATATTGCTGCCGTATCGGCTGCGGTGTTTCCATAAAGAATGCTAAACTAATAAAGGAATTGTATCCAAATACGGAGATTTACATCCTGTACAGGGATATCAGGGTCTTTGGCAAGGATGAGGAGGAATACTTTGCCAATGTCATCGAGAACCACAGGGTGAAGATCGTGCGGTACTCCGGCGACAACCCGCCCCGGGTGAAGGTGGACTCCAACGGTAAGGCCTCTGTGACAGTCTATGACGAGGTATACAACAAGGAAATAATCATCCCCACAGGTTTAGTTGTGCTCACCGCCCAGACCGAAGGAAATCCCGAGGCCGATAAACTTGTTGAGATGTTCAAGATACCCGCAGGGCCGGGGCACTTCTTCATAGAGGCACATGTAAAGATAAGACCTCTGGACTTTGCCGTGGATGGGATCTATTTCTGCGGGTCTGCCCACTTCCCCAAGAACCTTGCAGACACTATTGCGCAGGCGGAGGGTGCGGCATCGAGGGCAGCCATACCTATTATGAAGGGGCGGTTGGTGCTCGAGGGCATCACCGCATCCGTGAACGAGGGGCTTTGCAGCGGCTGCGGTCTCTGCGTATCGGCCTGTCCCTACTCGGCCATCGAGCT
>DAOVMN010000256.1 GCA_030630685.1 Thermoplasmata archaeon
AATGGTCGGCCAAGAATACGCACCTGTCCCCATCCGTGAAACCGCCGAAGGTGTAGATCTCGTCGAATGGCCGGGACTGTGTGGTGCCCATGCAGTGCGTAAACCTCGGTGTCAGTGTTCCGATACTCTCCATGTTGTCCCCGTGTGCGTGCACCACAAGCGGTACACCCTTGTTGTTCCAGTAGAGCAGGTCCTCGGGCCTGCCGTCCAGGTCCGTTATGATCAGGTCGGGTCTCAATCCCTTGGTTCGGAGGGCGGAGCAGGCCCCGTCCGCAGCCAAGAACACGCCTTTGATGCCCCTTTCGAGAATGTGCTCGATCCCCTCCTCAACATCCTCGTGCGCTCCGAAGATGTACACGGTCTTCCCCTGGAGCATCTCATTGAGCTCCTGGACTGTCAGCCGGGGCCTTGGTAGGAGCCGGGAGAGCAGCCTGGCACTTGCTTCGTCCTCTTCCCTGGAGAAGTGGAAAGTGCGGAGTATCTGGTTGTAGCAGGGCACCCAGTCCTCGAACCTCACCATTGCCTCACTCCACAGTCACGCTCTTCGCCAGGTTCCTTGGTTTGTCTATGGCACATCCACGCTCCTTTGCGGCATAATAGGCCAGAAGCTGGAGCACCACTGATGCCGGTATCGGGCTGAGTTCAGGGGAGCAGGCCGGGAAGGTGAGCACATCATCCGTGTAGTTCCATGCCGTTTCATCCCCCTCCTCCGCCACGATCACCACCGGAGCCTCTCGTGCGCATACCTCCCCAACATTGGAATAAAGCTTCTCTCTCACATGGTCAGAAGCTGCTACAGCCACCACCGGGGTTTCGGGGGAAAGCAAAGCCAACGGGCCGTGCTTCAATTCCCCTGCCGGATACGCTTCAGCATGGATGTAGGATATCTCCTTCAATTTAAGTGCCCCTTCAACGGCCGTGGGGTAGTTGATATTTCTCCCGATGAAGAAGATGGTGTGTGCCTTGGAGAGGAAGCGGGAAACCTCTTTGATCCTTTCTTGGTTTTCAAGCACCTTCTGAACCAGCCTCGGGACTCCTCGCAGGGAACCCTCGAGCCGGCCGAGTTGGGCGGGATCCCCTTTTTTCGCCTCGAACAGCCTGAGGCCAAGCATGTCGAGGACCATAATCTGGGCGGTGAACGTCTTGGTGGCAGCCACACCGATCTCGGGTCCGGCACGGGTGTAGAGTGTGAAATCCGCTTCCCTGGTGATCGTAGAGCCTACCACATTAGTAATGGCGATTGTTACCGACCCCCTTCTTCGTGCCTCCCTCATGGCCGCCAATGTGTCCGCGGTCTCCCCACTCTGGGATATGGCGATGATCAGGGGTGTGTGCTCCGCAGGCGAAGAGTAGCGGTATTCCGAGGCATAACAAAGCCCCACAGGAATCCTGGTCAGGGATTCGATGAAATACTTCCCCACCATTCCCGCATTATAGGAGGTACCGCATCCGATGATCTCGATGCTTTTCAGATAAGGAACCAGGGTCTTCAGCATGGGGCTCAGCGTGAAGTTCTCCCCTGTCATCCCTACGAAGGTATCGTGCAGACTCCCAGCCTGCTCGTTGATCTCCTTGAGCATGAAGTGTTCGTATCCACCTTTCTCGGCATCCTTGGGACTCCAATCCACCTGGTGGATCCCGGGTTGTACCGTATTTCCTTCCTTATCCACTATTCTAAAGCTCTTCCTGTCCAATCTTGCACACTCACCGTCATCGAGATAGACCACCTCCGAGGTGTATTTAAGAAGGGGCGAGACATCCGAGGCCAGGAAGTTCTCTCCGCTTCCTATCCCGATCACAAGAGGACTTTTCTCCCGCACCCCTACCAGGTAGTCCTCATCCTCTGCTACCACAACCAAGGCATAGGAGCCCTCGAGGAGTGGAATGACCTCTCTCACAGCCACGAAGAGGGCGTCCTCTATTCCTTTTTTCCTCAGCGGATAGTACCTCTCCTCGACTAAGTGCACCACAACCTCGGTATCCGTTTCCGATCTGAACTCATGCCCCCTGGAAAGGAGCTCCTTCCTCAGAGTCCGATAGTTCTCGATGATCCCGTTATGCACCAGGGCTATCTTCTTCCTGCAATCCGGATGCGGGTGGGCGTTAACCTCCGAGGGTATCCCATGGGTGGCCCATCTCGTGTGAGCGATCCCTGTGGCACCCTTGATCGACATGCCCCGGACCCTATTCTCGAGGTTCCCGATCTCTCCAACGCTCTTCACGATCTTCAATCCCCGGTCGGATCGGATGGCGATACCCGCGGAATCATATCCCCGGTATTCCAGCCTCTTCAGGGCCTCGATAACTATCTTTAGGGCATCCCCTATTCCCGCATAACCCACAATCCCGCACATGGGAAACCTTCCTATATCACAATGTTGCTGTCGTCGAGGGAGCGGGTGATGTGCTTCCCGGGCTCGATCTTTACGGCATTCCCGATGGTAACCCCACTGTCCACGATCACATTTTCCTCTATCTCGCAATCCTCCCCGATAGCAATGCCCTCCCGCACGTTTTCCCTGATACTGTGGCGTCTGGCAGTGAATCTCGGGCCAAGCACTGTTCCCGCCCCTATCACGGCATTCTCCAACTTGGCCCCCATATCGATGGTGACATCATCCATGATGATGCAGTTCTTGATCTCACAGAAGGGGCCGATCGAGGTGTTCTCCCCGATGCTCGTGGAGCCCATGATCGCGGCACTGGGCCCGATAGCACACCCCTCCCCGATCACCACGGGGCCTTTGAGGTAGGTGTGTGCCCTGAGGATCGTTCCCTCGGCAACATTCACATGGTCCTTGAACACCACCCCGGGCTCAACGATACCGCCGTAACCCGCGGGCAGGTCTCTAAGCACCTTTGTGTTGATCCTGAGCAGGTCCTGTGGATAGACAGCATCCATCCAGCTCTTGGCAGGTAGAGCAAGGAGTGTGGAGCGCTTCAGGCGTTCCTTGATCAATGAGGTAAGGGTGAAGATACCGTCGTAAAGATAGTTGAAGATGTCCGGGGTGAATCGTCCGATACCGGTGAATATCTGGCCCTCGTAGCCAACCACCGGCTTCTCCTCGATGGATACGACCCTGTTCCCTCTTTGCTGGACCACCCCGTACTTGGTGGAAAGCTGGCTTTGGGTGATAAGGAGCGCTTCCGGCTCCGGGGAATCCACCAGGCCGGTGAGGTCTTCCTCCTCAACAATATTATCCCCCGATAGAAGAAGGAAGTGCCTCTCGTTCCTTAGATGGTCCTCGGCGGTCCTGAAGGCGTGGGCTGTACCCAATTGTTTCTCCTGGTGAACATACTGGATGCCCACCCTCCAGTTCTTCCCATCCCCGAAATAGCTCATGATTCGTTCCTTTCGGTACCCAACGACCATAATGAGGTCCCTTACCCCATTTCTGGCAAGTGCCTCGATCACGTATTCGAGCAGGGGCCTGTTACCAACAGACAGCATGACCTTGGGTTGTCCTCTTGTGAAGGGCCTCATCCTCGTGCCCTCGCCCGCTGCAAGAATTACTGCTTTCAAGGATCATCCTCCATCGAGGTTTTGGGCGGAATGAGGGTCATCTACTCGAGAAACTCCATCCAGGACTTTAACTTCCCTTCACATCTTTCAAGGAGCCTGTACCCTTCCTCGTGCTTCGGCTTGAGTCGGAGCAGGTTTCTCAGGCTCTCTATTGCCTTTTCGTACTGTTTCATCCTGAACTGTGAGTAGGCAAGATTGAACCAGGCATCTGTGTAGCTGCCCCTCAATTTGATCGCCATTTCATAACATTTGACCGCGGAGAGGTACATGCCCAGTCCGTCAAGAGCCACCCCCTTGTTGTTCCAGACCACGGGATCGCTTTTACTGATCCCTATAATCCGGTCGTATATCTCGATGGCCTTCTCAAGCTCCCCCTTGTTGTGGAATCTCATTGCCTCCTCGGAAAGCCTGGACTTCGCATCCCAGAGGTCTTTCTCCATCCCTGTTCTCTCCTTCTCTTTGGTCTCCTCTTCCGCCTTTTCTTCTTTCT
>DAOVMN010000231.1 GCA_030630685.1 Thermoplasmata archaeon
TGCCCGGCTCTACCAGTACAATGTCCGCTACCGGACCGACGCCCCCCGGGGGCAGCACGACTGGAACGCCTGGGAACCCCTCTATGAACTCGAGGCGAAAGCTCATGAGAACAGGCTCGAGGCACAGATCTGGGAGGACGACATCTCACTTAGAGACAGAGACGACCTCAGGGTCCTCTTCAGGGTCTCGGATAGTTCCGGTCATGAAGATTTATCCGATCTCATTCTCTCCTTTGATGGTGCGGTGGCTGTTGAGACAGAATCCCTTCTTAATGGGCCCATCGGGGCCGGGGAGACGGAAATAGCCAGCCTCACTATCACCCTGTTTGGTGAAAAACCGGTATTTTTGAACAAGGTTGTATTCTCGGATAAGGGAAGCCTGTCAAGGACAGACAAAGTGCCCGATGACCTGAGGTTCGGACTGTGGCAAGACCGGACAGTGCTAAGCAGTGCCGATTACTCGGAAGGGAAGGTCGTTTTTGAACTCGAGGATTTCCTTGTCAGTGGGCGAATAACGCTCGTTCTAAGCCTAAGCGCAGGTGAGGATATTGTCGGGGAGTTCGAGGGCGAGAGCATCAACCTTCGGCTTTCTGGGATCGATTCTGATGCCGGTGTGTGCATCAGCGGGGAGGGGACCGGGGGATACATCGGCTCACCTGCTTCGGGAATCCAGATCGATGGGCTCTTTGAGGACTGGCAGAATCCACAGAAGGATGAAGACGATGAACAGGCGGGGAATCCAACTATTGACATCACACACTACGATGCCGTCAGCCACAGTGAGAAAGCATTTTTCTATCTAAAAGTAAAAGGGGGGATCCTTGCTGGCGTGAATGTGCCTTCAACAAGGGGGATGCAGGGTTTACAGGGAGATGCGGAATCGCAGGATGATGAAGCTGCTGAAATCGTGGTGGGAACGCAGGAAGAGAACCCCCTGCCCGTGAAAACGGGTGAAGACGCGGTTTATATCTTCCTTGATATGGACAATAATATTCTTACTGGATATTCTCCTCCCGACTTCGAGCTTGGGGCCGATCATCTTATCGAGATCAAAGGGCGGAACTGTGGAATCACCCGGGCCAGTAAAAGCATCTTCACAGGAAAGAATCAGTTGGACTGGAACTGGAAATGGCTTGGTACAGTGGAGGCAGCAAAGGGCAATGATGAACTCGAGGCGATGACGGGCTTTGGAACATCACTGAACGATTTCAAAGTCTATTATCACATCGTGGGTTGGAATGAAAAGGAGGAGGATTATTCCGCCTCAACCATCGAGGTAAAGCCCCTCCGGGATCCGGGAACCAGGGCGGATGCCGAGCCTTTTGCCATCAAGGTGAACGGGGATGTCAGCCAGTATTCCTCGGGGAGCGGTACCTGGTCCCTGAAAGGCAACCCGGGTTCGAATAACCGCTACGTGGATGTGGCTTCCGGGTCCGGTTCCACAAGCGGTTATCTCTTTGTTCTGAGGTCGGATGGAAAGGTCTATTACACCCAAAACGGGGTGGGCGGATGGAACCAGTACGGCTACGGCTCGCCCTCGATTGACACGTCAACGGCCTATGTTGCTATTGCTGTAGGTTCCGGCCCAACATCGGGTTATGTTTATGTGTTACGGGCAGATGGTAAAGTCTACTATGCACAGAACGGCGTGGGCGGCTGGAACCAGTACGGCTACGGCTCGCCCTCGATCGATACCTCAACCGCCTATGTAGATATTGCTGCAGGTTCCGGCAGCACAGCAGGTTATGCCTATGTCCTGAGGAACGATGGAAAGGTCTACTATGCCCAGAACGGGGTAGGTGGGTGGAACCAGTACGGGTACGGCTCGCCCTCGATTCCAACATCAACCGCCTATGTGGGTCTTGCGATGGGCTCCGGTAGCACGGCAGGTTATGCCTATGTCCTGAGGAACGATGGAAAGGTCTACTATGCTCAGAACGGCGTGGGCGGATGGAACCAGTACGGGTACGGCTCGCCTTCCATTTCGGGTTCGACCGCCTATGTCAGCATTGCGGCAGGCTCCGGCAGCACAGCGGGTTACGCTTACGTTTTGAGGAACGATGGAAAGGTCTACTACGCACAGAACGGGGTGGGGGGATGGAATCAGTACGGCTACAGCTCGCCCTCGATTCCGGGTTCAACCGCCTACATCGGGCTTGCTTCCGGCTCGGATACCACCGCAGGCTATGCCTATGTCCTGAGGAACGATGGGAAGGTCTACTATACACAGAACGGGGTTTGCGGGTGGAACCAGTACGGCTACAGCTCGCCCTCGATTCCCTCGGCGTATGCTTATGTGGACGTGTGCTCCGATTCCTCTGGTGTTTATGCACTGCAGAATAACGGCTCCGTCTGGAAATCCACCAATTCCGGAACGAGCTGGAGTCATTTCGGGGATGCCGGGGATGACAGCTCTTATGTTTCCATTGCCTGCAACGACAATGGCAAGCTCTATGTGCTGAGAGCCGATGGAGGAGTGTATAAATCTCCCACCTCCTCCCCATCCTTTGCCTTGTGGGGCGATGCGGGGAGCGACAGCTCATGGGCCTCCATCGCCGCGGACACGGGTGATTATGTGTATACCCTGCGGAACGATGGCGTGGTCAGGGTGAGAAAAGAGGGGGACGCTTCATGGAGTTTTAAGGGCGATGTGGGCTCCGGGAGTGCGTATGCCTCCATTGACGCTTACAAAGGAAGCAGCTACGTCTATGTCCTGCGGAATGATAAAGCTGTGAGCCGTGCCTCGACAGGTACATCTTCGACCTGGTCGTCCTGGGCATCGGCGGGTGATGATGACACCTCCTGGGTCTCGCTCAGCATGAACGATGACTATCTCTATGTCATACGGAACGATGGAAGGGTGGACAGGGCGACAATTTCCGGAGGGCCGACCTGGAGCGAGAAGGACAGCGATGCAGGCAGCGATTTCTCGTTCATGGGGATCGATATCGAGATTCCCGAGTTTTCCTCATTTTTCATCTATCCGATCGTTGGTCTGCTCCTGGTGTTCATCATGAGGAGACGGAGAAGGAGGGGTAATGTGATTCACGATAACTCGAATGATACAGTATCTGAAAAGGAGGAAAAACCATGAAGAAAGCAATTATTGCGACCTTAATTATATGTACCCTTATGGGAATGCCTGTATACTTGAACACCCCTGGAGCCCACGGAGAGAGCTGGACACAGACAAGCGACCACGAGTTCTCAGGCGGAGCAATGGACGATGTGGTCGTCGGCGGAACCAACGAGGACGCCTACCTGAAATTAGATACAGCGGGCAGCGGCGGCGAGTTCGTGCGCACGGACGACGGACCCAAGGAGGGGCTACAAAGTTCGGCGACCTGCTGGGACAGCAAGCGGAACCAGGTGGTGCTCTTTGGTGGGGTTGCAGGTACTTACAAGAGCGACACCTGGCTCTACGACCCCGCCACAGATACCTACATGGAATCCACATCGGCTGCCAAGCCCTCTGCACGACGATACCATGCAATGGCTTATGACTCTATTAATGACAAAGTCGTGCTCTTTGGTGGATATGGCGCTTCACCTTATTATAAGAGCGACACCTGGATATACGACCCGGCCGCCGACTCCTGGCAGCAGGTCTATCCGGCGAGCCACCCATCCGCCCGCAGGTATCATACCATGATCTATGATTCCGCCAACGAAGTGGTGGTACTCTTCGGCGGCTGGGACGGCAGCACAAGGTTCCAGGACACCTGGACCTACGATGTCAAAACAAACATCTGGACCCAGAAATCACCATCCACAAAGCCCTCTGCCCGCTACCGGCATGCCATGGCATACGATTCAAGCAACGGGGTGACGGTGCTGTTCGGCGGCTATGACGGCAGTTACGACAATGAGACCTGGACCTATTCGGTGAACAGCGACACATGGACCCAGAAGTCACCATCCACTGCCCCCTCTGTTCGCTATAGACATAGCATGGCATACGATTCCGCTAACGAGAATACAGTGCTCTTCGGGGGATATATCAGCGGCGGGGTGATCGACGACGAGACATGGACATACTCTGTAAGCACAAACACCTGGACCAAGAAATCCCTTTCACTCTACCCCACTGCCCGGTGCTATCACGCCATGGTCTACGACGACGCACGGGGGCGGGTGCTGGCACTGGGAGGTGGTGCCAACTACAACAGTCAATACGCCAACTTTCGTAATGAAATCGTGGACTCCACCGGCGACATCGGCGAGTACAGCGACATCGTGCTGGACAATGACGGGCATCCGCACATATCATACTTCAATGACACCGGCAACGATGTGGAGTACGCTGAATGGACGGGCTCGGCGTGGAGTAAGTACACCGTGGACAGCACCGCGTACACAGGTGCTCATGAAACCGCCATCGTGCTGGACCTGCAGGGCTACCCGCA
>DAOVMN010000467.1 GCA_030630685.1 Thermoplasmata archaeon
CCCGGGCTTAGTTTTCTCTAACAAACAATCTTCACAATATCCACCACCTCGATCTCCCCATTGCCGGCCTTTCCCAGCATCCTCTCGCACATTGGACACGAGGTAACAATCTTTTTCACACCAAGCTCCAATGCTGCCTCGATCCGCCTCCTTGCTACAGAGATGGACCGGTCGGGATAGTTCCTCCCAAACCCCCCTCCGCCACCGCAGCATGTGGTCCCCCTTTTGTTCGTATCGAACTCCTCGAACTTGTACCCAAAAGCGGATAAAATCCTTCTTGGCTCCTCCACCACATTTAGTGCTTGCCAAAAAATAACCTCTCGAAATCTGTGGTGATCAAATTCGTGGCATTCGTCTATTTGTGAGATTCGTGATTAGTTCCGCCCAATATCTGGAATCACGAATGGCACGAATGCATAAATGGTGGATGGTTGCCTAACAAGATTTGCTACTTTATTTCTCTGCAAGCCCTTAGTGCAGTTGGGCGAGAACCCCACGGCCCTCGAGCCCGGGGATGAACCGCCACTTGGCATCCGTGGGCTCTCAAGTTTCTTCGCCTAAAATCCGTAAAGCTCTCCAAATTTCGTCTTCAGATAGTTGATGAAATACTCCTCATCCAGTGCCTTCCCTGTGAGGCCCTGAACAAGCTCATCTGCCCTGTACAACCTTCCCTTCTCATGGATGTTAGAGCGCAGCCAGTTAAGCAGCACGCCGAATTCTCCATTCTCAATCTTTGATACGAGCTCAGGTATCTCCTTCTTGGCCTGTTCAAAGAACTGCACAGCATAGAGGTTGCCAAGGGTGTAGGTCGGGAAGTACCCGAAATACCCAAGGGACCAGTGGATGTCCTGAAGCACACCATGGGCATCATCGGGAACCTCGAGCTTAAGGAACTTCTCCATCTTCTCGTTCCAGACCTGAGGGGCCTCCTTTGGATCAAAGCCATCGCCAAACAAGGCGTTCTCCATCTCGAATCGCAGCAGGATGTGGAGGTTGTAGGTGGCCTCATCCGCCTCTACCCTGATGAGGGAGGGGTGTACATCGTTAATCGCAGCATAGAACTCCTCAAGACTCCTCCCCTCGAGCTGCTTCGGGAATCTCTCCTTTAGGTGCGGGTAATAATACTCCCAGAAAGGAAGACTCCGTCCCACCACATTGGCCCACATGCGGGACTGGGATTCATGGATCCCCATGGAAACGGGCTGGCCCATGGGGGTGCCGTAGTGCTCCTCAAGGTGTCCCTGTCCATAAAGGGCATGCCCTGTCTCATGGATGGTGGCGAAAAGGGAAAAGCGCATGTTATCCGGTTTGTAGTTTGTGGTGAAACGGGTATCATGCAGGGTGCCGGTTGTGAAGGGATGCATGGATTCGTCTATCCTGCCTCTATCAAAATCAAAGCCTAACTTTTTCGCCACCTCATGGTCGAACTCCTTCTGCCCATCTACCGGGAATTCGCAGGTTAAAAATGAGATATCCGGGCGTATGCCCGAATCTATTATCCTGGAGACTATGGGTACGAGCTTGTCCCGAAGGCGTGACAAAAGTCCTTTTACCTGGGCTGTTTTCAGACTGGGCTCGAACTCGTCCAACAGAGTATCATAGGGCTGGTCATCGTAGCCTATGGCCTCTGCCTCCCTCTTCTTCAGTTCCACTAACCGCAAGAGATAGGGTGAAAAAATTGGGAAATCCGATTTTTGCTTGGCATTGATCCAGTTCTTGGAGGCCAATGATTTGGTTTTGGCCAACTCCTTTACGAGTTCCCGGGGGAGAGCAATGGCACGATGATATTCCCATGCCACCTCCCTCACGTTCGCCCTCTGCTCTTGAGTGAAGGTCTCTTGAACCTTTTTGGACTGCAGCTCTTGAAGCAGCTCTGTTATTCTTTTGGAGGTCAATTTCTCGTGGATC
>DAOVMN010000350.1 GCA_030630685.1 Thermoplasmata archaeon
AGAATTATTGAAACCAGAAATGCAAAGAAAATAAAGGCTAATGATTGAAGGTCTGCAATGCTCACAGAAGAACTATACACACTTGAAAATAGAAATATAAACCCACCGCAAAGGAAGATAGTTACCTTTGGATATCTAACAAAATTTTTTTCGATCCTTTCCTTCACTTCTCCCGGCAGCACAGCGAATACTTTTTGATAGAGAAATATGAGGAGCATAAAAAAATAGAGTGCAACCAACAGAAGATTATTTTTTATTACTATCAAAGGAAAAAACGCAATCCCAAATAAAGCTACAATTGATGAATAATATGAAACATCTTTGTTCTTATTTTGATCAAATATTGATTTAATGGAAAATATGATGTAGAGCCAAACGGGCAGCACCAAATAATACGCATGCTCCACTAATTCCTGAAAAACTGTGAATTTATCTCCTTTCCCTGAACCACCCCATCCTGCACTTGAGAGGAATGAATCAACTGCATAATCAAAGTTTTTTCCAATACCAATATAAAAGAATATTGGGAGAAAAACTAATGCGGTACCTGCTAACAAAAAGAGACTGCTTTTCATCGTTTTTTTAACTATCCTTGTTAACTCATTTAACTCACCGGATGCTTTGATCGTGTAATATAAGAAGATTATTAAAATCTCACATAGAAGAATAATTATTGAAGTTCTTCTCACGAATATCGATAGACCTATAAAGATTCCACATACGAGAAACCATATAGCTTTATCCTTCCGCTGCAAAGAAACTAAGATCAAATATATGGAAACAGTTACAAACATCAATTGGATAACCTCTGTAGCGATTATTACACTCCACATAAGGGTAAAAGGAGAAAAAGAAAAAATTATGAGCGAAATAAAACCTACTTTCTTATTGTAAAGTAATTTCCCGATTTTGTAAATAAAAATCGCTGTTATAGTTGAGGCAATAATTGAAACCACCCTGCCAACAAAAACACTTTTGCCAAATATTGCTATAAAAACACTGAGAATATAAAGGTAAACAGGTGAACGTGTATGAAAATCCACATGCGGGGTAAGTCCTTCCAAGATAAGGGAAGCATCATAGAGATACATTCCTTCATCTCCGTGAACTGTTAATACTCTTGACAAAATGAGTTTGATGGTTATACTCATCGAGAGGATGGTTATGATAAAATATCTTTCTTTCATGAAATCTGCAATCGTTTTCTTTTTTATCGTATCATCATGTTTAATCAGTTCCATGGTTCCCTCCGATAATCTATGGTTTTTTAGAAACGAGACTCTGGAAAAGGGATATATATCTTTCTGCAATCGTATCGATATAAAACTCTTTGATTTTGTCTTGATTGTTCTCTTTCATGGACCTCCTTAAGTCCTCATCAAAGATCAATCTCTCAAGGGCCTTAGCCATCCCTCCAACATCCCTTACAGGAACTATTAACGCATTCTCTTCATCTTTCAGAAAATCCATCTGTCCGCCATTGTCGGTCGATACTATCGAAAGCCCGGAAAACATTGCTTCCTGAAGGCAAATACCAAACCCCTCGTGATATGAGGAAAGAAGATAGATATCTGCAATATTGAGGTATTGATATTTGAGTTCTTCCTCTATATAGCCTGTAAAGATCACCCTATTCTGGATTTTCAACTCTTTTGCCAGTTCCTCAAGATTTTTCCTTTCCGGGCCATCCCCAATGATGATGTACCTCCAATTATCTATGTGTTCAATCCTCTTAAGTGCCCTTAGAGCTTCCTCATATCCTTTCCTTTTAACAACCCTACCTACAGAAATTATTATCATTTCATTCTCTGAAATGCCCAACTCTCGACGGGATCTTTTATGAAAATGCGGGGAGACGAATCCGAGGGGTATAATTTCGATCTCCCTGTGAGTTTTGTAATACTTCAATGCATTTTCACGAGTATTGCTGGATTGAGCCACAACGGCATCAGAGGACCCCAATAGCTGGTTAATTATTTTTTTCAGGATTGGATTCCTGTGAGGTGAGAGCCTTTTTGATGGGTCATAGATGTCGCCTCCATGAAGAGACATTATCAAAGGGATTCGGAACCACTTTGCGAGGATTATTCCACTTATTCCTGAGGGTACAACAAAATGGACATTGATCACATCATATTTTTTCTTCCCGCACAGGAAATAACCCTTTATCAAGCTCGTTACAGGATACCACAGCAGGGAAAGCAATGTGGCCTTATTCAGGTCCTTTCTTCCATAGACAGGCACACGAATGATATTTATCCCATCAACAACCTCGAACTTTTTAAAATCTCCAAAACTCGAGGTGACATAATCTACTTCATGGCCCATCCTGACAAGCTCTTTACTAAGAAAATAGCAGGCGACGCCTCCCCCGCCCCCCACGGGTGGGTATTCGTAGTTCAGCAAAAGTATCTTCATTGTTTCCCTCACTATTTGGTGAAAGTGATTTTTTTGCCTGTATTTACAACTGTTGATTTATCCGTTGAGGTAATCGTTTTTTAGGGCGTTCTCTTTTCCTTCGGAACACAATGAATAGGGCCAGGACGGCAAAGAGCGGTGGGAGGGGGGTGGGGAATTCTGGGATTTCATTTTTTGTGCCCCATTCCCAGCTGTCAACTCCCTTAGAATTATCTCCATTTGTTTGATCTTTCAATTGGACAGAATAGCCTGATGTTGTATCTGTATCAACAACAGTATTAGCAGTCCAGAGTCCGGCTTTCACTGAGGCATGGACCGAGTCAGGACCACCGGCACCATCTTCCGCCCATGCTACAAAATCAATAATTGCTTTGTAGTCCTGCGAACTAACACCGCTCCAGTAGAGAGAAATCATATCTTCTGAGTCGAGATTGAGCCCACTATCAATATCATTGCAGCGAATAGAAACAGCATCCCCTGGATCAAGTGTGTGGGATGGAAGGCTGTAAAAAGAGCTTTTATCTGTATCATAAATTTTATAGTCTATATCCACACTGATTTCTTTTTTGTCAATAACCTGATAACAGTAGGGGGGGTTTTCTTTCAGGTTACCCAGGGGTGTTGAGATAATAAGCTC
>DAOVMN010000252.1 GCA_030630685.1 Thermoplasmata archaeon
ATCAATTTCGGGATCGCCCCCCTGACCTTCAAAAAGGAGAGCGATTATGACGGCATAGACCAGGGGGACGAGATCGAGCTCCCGAATATCAGGGACATCTTTGAAGAAGGGGGGGCCCTGGTGCTGAAAAACAAGACAAAAGGGACCGAGTTCGAGGTGGATTACAGTCTCTCGGACAGACAGAAGAAGATAATCCTCGCGGGCGGTATGCTTGCGTATATGGGTTCACAAACATGAAGAGGTGAAAAAATGGCAGAAAAAGGAATAAGAGAATACGATGCAAAACGCATGATGGCAAAGGCATTGCCCGAATTTTCGGGGGGACAGTTCAGCTACGAGACGGAACCCGTTCTCGTGGGGCCGGATACAGATATGGATAATCTGGTGAACGAGCATCCCTGGCTGAAAACAGAGGGACTGGTGGTCAAGCCCGACCAGTTGTTCGGAAAGCGAGGAAAGAACAACCTGCTGTACGTGAACAAGGCCTGGGATGAGGCAAAGAACTGGATCAGGGAGCGGATGAACAAGCAGGTGACAATAATCCAGGCAACCGGAGAAACCACGGGGATCCTGACCCATTTCCTCATAGAACCGTTCGTGCCGCATGAGGAGGAATATTATCTGGCAATCACCACCCACAGGGACAAGGACACGATACACTTCTCCCTGAAGGGCGGTGTGGACATCGAGGAGGTGTGGGATAGTGTGGTGACCCTGGATATACCCATACTCTCCACCATCAAGGATATGGACGTGGAGGGATTCCTTCCGGATGAGCTGGGGGAAAAGAAGAAGAAAGTCGGGGATTTCATAAGGGCCATGTACAACATCGTGATGGACTATCACTTCACCTACCTGGAATTCAATCCCTTCACCTTTGTGGGAAATACGGTTGTTCCGTTGGATGCCGTAGCCAAGTTAGACGACTATGCGTCCTTCCAGTGTGCGGAGAGATGGGGGAAGATAGACTTCCCGAGCCCCTTTGGTTTACAGAAGACCAAAGAGGAGGAATACGTTGCCGAGCTGGACGAGCGAACCGGGGCATCGTTGAAGCTCACGATGCTGAACCCGAAGGGCCGTGTGTGGAACCTCGTCGCGGGAGGGGGGGCGAGTGTGATATTCGCGGACACAGTGGCTGATCTGGGGTATGCAAAGGAGCTGGCGAACTATGGCGAATACTCCGGCAACCCAAGCACGGAGCTGACGTATGAATACACCAAGACGGTTCTGAACCTGATGACCAAGGAGAGGGACCCCGAGGACAGGCCGAAGTACCTCCTGATCGGAGGGGGGATAGCCAACTTCACGGATGTGGCGAAGACGTTCACAGGAATCATCCAGGCTATCGAGGAAAAATCCGAGCAGCTCAAGGATGCCAATGTAAAGATCTACGTAAGGAGAGGCGGGCCGAACTATAAGGAAGGGCTTGGTCTGATGAGAGAGATGGGCGAACGGTTAGGATTACCAGTGGAGGTATACGGGCCGGAAACGCACATGACCAAGATCGTTTCCATGGCATTGAAAGATTAGGAGGTGACAAGAATGGAAGACTATGAATTATTCGACAGGAACACCAGGGCTTTCATCTACGGGACACAGCAGAGGGCAGCACAGAGGATGCTGGACTTCGATTACCTCTGCCGCAGGGAAGAACCGAGTATGGCAGGTTTCATCACCCCTGCGGGCGGTGGGTATTACACCCTTTTCTGGGGGACCAAGGAGATCAGGATACCCAGATATAGAACGATTTTAGAGGCTACACAGGCCCATCCCGAAGCCGACGTCATGGTGAACTTCGCCTCGGAACGCTCATGCGCCGAGACGACCATGGAGGCGTTAGAGACGGATACCATTCGCACCGTGGTCATGATCGCCGAGGGGGTACCTCAGCGGGACACACGAAAGATTGCGGCCATTGCCAAAAAGAAGAATAAGTGGGTCATCGGACCCGCCACAGTAGGCGGGATCAAGCCCGGTTCGTTCAAGATAGGGAATACAGCCGGCACCATGGATAACATCAGTGACACAAAGCTGTATCGCCCGGGCTCGGTTGGTTTCGTGTCAAAATCCGGTGGGCTTTCCAACGAGGGATACAATATCATCTCAAGGAACGCCGACGGAGTCTATGAGGGCTATGCTGTCGGTGGGGATGTTTATCCTGCAACGACCCTTGTGGACCACCTGCTGAGATACGAAAAGAATCCCGGGATCAAGATGATGGTCTGCCTTGGAGAGCTTGGAGGCAGGGACGAATACGATGTCGCTGAGGCCGTGAAATCCGAAAGGCTCACAAAGCCCCTTGTGATGTGGGTTACGGGCACATGCTCCAAGATGCTTCCAAAGGGTGTGCAGTTCGGTCATGCGGGAGCAAAGGCGGATTCAGAGGCGGATACCGCGGACGCGAAGAACATGGTACTCAGGGAGGCAGGTGTCATCGTTCCGACCTCGTTCGACGACTACGGCGAGAAGATAAAGGAAACTTACGAGAGCTTGAAGACAGAGGGAAAGATCGAGGCAATAGAGGAGCCTGCCCCACCGCATATCCCAATGGACTACAGGCAGGCACTGGCCGAAGGTCTTGTAAGAAGACCCACGAATTTCATCAGCACAATCTGTGATGAGAGGGGTGACCAGCACACATATTCCGGCATCCCCATCGACAGGGTCATCGAGGAAGGCTATGGATTAGGAGGCGTCATCGGTCTGCTCTGGTTCAAGAAGGGCCTTCCAAAATATGCCAGGGATTTCATCGAACTGGTGCTGATGATAACCGCGGACCACGGCCCTGCGGTCTCGGGGGCGCACAACACCATAGTCACCGCACGGGCGGGCAAGGGCCTGATCGAGTCGATAATCAGCGGCATAGTCACCATCGGACCCAGGTTCGGAGGTGCGGTGAACGGCGCGGCAGAGCACTTCAGCTGGGGACTGGAGAACAATCTGGCACCACGGGATTTCATGAATGCAATGAAGAAGAAGAATGTCCGGATCCAGGGCATAGGTCACAGGATACACAGTGTGGAATTTCCGGACCTCAGGGTGGATATCATGGCAGACTTCGCCAGGAAGCACTTTCCAACGACACCAACGCTAGATTATGCCATGGCGGTCCAGGCGGTTACGACCATGAAGAAGAACACCCTCATCCTCAATGTTGACGGATGCATAGGAGTGCTGTGCGTGGACCTGCTCAAGAACATAGGCTACGAAGACAAAGAGATCAAGGAGATGATCGATATGGGCTTCTTCAATGCACTGTTCATCCTGGGCAGGACCATAGGTTTCATGGGCCATTACTTTGACCAGAAGAGGCTCAAGACCGGACTTTACAGGCATCCGTGGGACGACATCCTCTACGATGTACCGGACAAACCTGAAGAGGCATGAGGAGGAATGAGGAACGAAGTTCCGAGTTCCGGATGAATCCGAAGGATTCGTCAAGGCGAAGCCTCCGATTGCCGTTCACCCGAAGGGTGATAAGGCATGAGGAACCAAAGGTTCCGAGTGCCGGATGACCTCAAAGAGGTCGTCAAGGCATGAGGAAGAATGAATAGATGGGTGATATAAATGACCAACGAATCGATAGAAAAAGCGAAAGAGCATTTCGGTAAAGTAATTGCCGAGCAGCTCGAGCGTGTGGAGCGAATGAAAGCAGGCGAGGAGTGGGCGGACTATGCCTCCTTACACCCGATCATTATCGGAGTGGTCGGGGGCGATGGCATCGGTCCTTTCATCTGCAAGGAAGCCAGGCGTGTCCTGGAGTTCCTGCTCGAGGATGAGATCGCCAGCGGTAAGATCGAGATGAGGACCATCGAGGGACTCACCATCGAGAACAGGGCCAAGGTGATGAAGGCAATCCCTGAGGACATCCTAAAGGAGATAAAGAAATGTAACATCATCCTCAAGGGCCCGACAACAACCCCGAAAAAAGGGGATCCCTGGCCGAACATCGAGAGCGCGAATGTAGCGATGCGCAGGGCGTTGGACCTTTTTGCGAATGTCCGACCCGTGAAGGTCCCCGAGGATGATATCGACTGGATATTCTTCAGGGAGAACACGGAGGGG
>DAOVMN010000286.1 GCA_030630685.1 Thermoplasmata archaeon
TCCTCGACAGGGAAACCTTTGAGAAGGAGGTGAAGCAGGACGAGAGGCTCAGAGAATTCATCGAGACGAACCCGATTATGCGAAAACTGAAGAACGGCGAGGGCCTCACACCACCCGAACTCAAGGACCTCGAGCGGCAGTTGATCGACCTCAACCCGCACTACGGCATCGAGAGCGTGCAGCGATACCAGAAAAAGGATTTTGTAGTTTTCCTTCGGGAGATCATCGGCATCAGCCGGGAAGATGACCCGAAAGCCCACATCGAGAAACGGTTCAACGAATACATCATCGCAAACAGGGACTACAATGTGAGGCAGCTCGAATTCCTCACCCTGCTTAAGAAGGTCTTTTCCGAGCGAAAGTGGATCGAACTCCCTGACTTCGCAAAGGACCCGCTGAGAGAGGAGCATCCACTGGACTACTTTGAATTCGGGGAATTGGAAAATATTGTAAAGAGGTGTAACGAGATTAAGATTGTTTGAGGTGGAAGAAAAATGATAATGAAAAATTTGCCGGATGGCTGGGAATGGAAACAACTGAAAGAGATTGAAAGGAAGAATGCGGAGCCGGTTGAAAGGAGGCGGACACATGAATAACAATGAAGTAGTTCGGTTGATTAAAGGCGGAGAGAATGAATTTGTGGAATTCAAGAAATCCTTTTCTGACGAGGTAATAAAAACGCTGGTGGCGTTCTCCAATGCCAGAGGCGGGAGGGTTTTTATTGGAATCACAGATAAAGGTGAAATCAAAGGGACATCTGTTAAGACGGAAAGCGTGCAGAAGTGGTTAAATGAAATAAAAAATAAGACTTATCCTTTCATCACACCGGATGTCGAAGAGATTGAAGTGGACGGTAAGAAAATTCTGATTTTTGAGGTAATGGAATTCCCCATAAAACCCGTGTCCTTCAAGGGACGGTATTATCTAAGAACCAGAAACAGAAACAGTCTCATGAATTTGAATGATGTGGCAGAGATGTATTTGAGAACAAAGAACACAAGCTGGGATTTCTTTCCGGATAAAAAGAAAGAGCTGGATGACCTTGATGAGGAGAAGATTCTGGGGGTAAAGGGAATGATTGAAAAGAATCTTGAGACGGACGCAGGGGATATTCTGAGCTTTTTGAGAAAATATTCGCTGATTATTGAAGAAGGAGGGAAACAGTATCCTACGTTTGCGGCACTGCTTTTATTTTCAAAGGAGCCGCTGAGGATGACGGATATTCAGATTGGGCTGTTTCAGGATGATGTCACAATCAAGAAAAGCAAAATAATCAGAACAGATTTAATTTCAGAGGTCGAGGAAGTAATGGATTTTATCAAAGCTTATATCCTGAAGGAATATGTTTTTACAGGCAGTCCTCAGAGAGAGGAGAGATGGCAGTACCCGATTAACGCACTGCGTGAGTTTGTGATCAACGCTATCGTGCACAGGGATTACAGAGGAGTTCATTCACAGTTCAGAGTTTTCCCGGATAAGATTGATCTGTGGAATGATGGAAAACTTCCTCCCGAGCTGACTATCGAGGATCTAAAAAAGGGTATCAAACGCTCGTATCCAAGGAATAAATTGATTGCCGAGGTTTTCAGGGATAGTAGATTGATAGAAAGATATGGAAGTGGGGTTGCAAGAGCAATTAAGGAATTTGTGGAATACGATTTACCCGAGCCAGTAATCCGGGAAGAAATAACCGGGATCGAAGTGACAATTAATGGGACAAAAGTGAAAAATGGAATGGGAAAAACCATTCAGGAATCACCCATAAACTACCCAATAAACCACCCTGAAACTACCCTGAAACGCCCAAAAAAAGTCCCTAAAACCACCCGGGAAATTACGGGTGAAATAGAAAATGTCCCTGAAATGTCCCTGAAACCCCCCCGGAAAATCCCTAAAACCACCCGAGAAATTACGGATGAAATAGAAAATGTCCCTGAAATGTCCCTGAAATGTCCCGAAAAAGTCCCGAAAAAAAGACAGGCATTGATACTGGAGAAGATCCAGGAAGGACCAGAAATAACAATCCCGGAGTTAGCAAGTTATTTATCAGTCAACGAAAAGACCATCAAAAGAGACCTTGCGATTCTAAAAAAGAAAGGCATTATCAAGCGCGTGGGCTCACGAAGAGGCGGTCACTGGGAGGTGGTTTAATTCGGGAAACTACCCAGAAAATCTCTAAAACCATTCAGGAAAGTCGCCCAATAAACTACCCAATAAACCACCCCGGAACTACCCAGAAAAACCACCCGGAAACCGCCCGGAAACCACCCAGAAAAACTACCCGAATACCCCCCCGATACCACCCGGTTCACCCCCCGAATACCACCCCGATACCACCCGAATCACCCTTCAGAGGGACCCCCCCTATACCCCCTGGGTTACCCCCCAAAAGACTCCTCACCACTCTGGAGAGAAAAATCCTTGTAGTGATCGAAAGCGAGCCTGCCGTTAGCAGAAAAGAGATTGCCAATGTCCTGAATATAAGCCCTGAAACCGTAAAGAAATATATCAAGAAACTGAAGAGGAAGAGTGTGCTGAGGCGGGTTGGACCTGCGAAAGGTGGGCACTGGGAGGTGGTTTGATCCTGGAAAATTGGAAACAATCAATGTTGTTACAACTATCTGAAATGAAAAAGGGAAAATATCGCTTGAGGTGGGGGTAAAATGATTTCTGGAAAAGATTTGCCGGAAGGGTGGGAATGGAAGAAACTGGGAGAAGTAGCAGATGTTTTCAATGGTAAGACGCCAAGTACCGATGAGAAAAAATCATCAGGTCATCCTGTTTTAAAAATAAAAGACATTGACGGTTCAGGTAATTTTATTGGCAGATTTGATTCATTTGTTGATGAAGACTTTTTCAATAAATTCAAGAAGAAACAATTGAGAAATGGCGATACAATAATATTAAATGCCGCGCATAGTTCACCATATGTTGGTTCCAAAAAGGCTTATGTGGACTTTGTTATTGAACCAACTATTCCAACAGGAGAATGGATGATAATAAGATCTAAAAGTGAGACATTTGATAATAAATTCAAACATTATTTTGTAAACTCAAGAAAAATCTCTGAAACTATTTCAGGATTAGTAAGAGGAATTCACCTTTATCCTAAAGATGTGTTAAACCTCAAAATCCCATTCCCACCCCTCCCCGTCCAGAAGAAAATCGTTGCCATCCTTGAAGCAGCAGAACAACTCAAGGAGTGGAGAAAGAAAGCCGACAAATTGACAGACGAATTCCTGAAAAGCACCTTCCTTGAGATGTTCGGGGATCCGGTGAAGAACCCGAAGGGGTGGGAGGTTAAGATGTTGGGGGATGTAGGATGCATAAAAAGAGGAAAATCAAAACATAGGCCTAGAAATGCTCCTGAACTATTAACTGGACCCTATCCTTTAATCCAAACAGGAGATGTTGCAAATTCTGATAGATATATACGAAAATACCATCAAACCTATTCTGAATTAGGATTAAGTCAAAGTAAAATGTGGCCTTCTGGAACATTATGCATAACCATTGCAGCAAACATTGCAAATACAGGAATATTAAAATTTGATTCATGCTTTCCGGATAGCATTGTAGGTTTTACACCCAAGGATTACGTAAAAATCGAATATGTCCAATATTGGATATCTTTTTTACAAAAAGATATAGAAATGAATGCTCCTGAATCTGCTCAGAAAAA
>DAOVMN010000319.1 GCA_030630685.1 Thermoplasmata archaeon
CTAAAATTCCAGCCGAAAAACCTGCCACTCCGAATCCCGGGATGAAGCCTTTTTCATCCTCTTCTTCATCCGATTCTTTTACTGTTATCTGTTTCTCGGCAAAGGTATAATCTGTTTTCTCTGCCGTGAGCGTGTAACTCCCCTTATCAAGCGAGAATTTCACTTCACCTTCCGAGTTGGTGGTTCCGTTCTTTACAACGCTCCCGTCCTTTGATATCTTCACCTCGACGCCTTCAATAGGTTCATCATTCTCGGTGTCCTTGATGGTCACAGTAAACTCTTCCCCCTCCTTCAGCTCGTCCTTTGAGAAGGTCAGATAAAAGGTTCTCTCTGAACTCCCCTCGGCTCTCACCGTGATATCCAGCTCATCCGGGATGTACGGGTCCTTTGCCGCCTTGAGATGATAGGTGCCTGCCTCATTCACCTGGAATTCCGCGACACCGCTGGAGTTGGTCGCAGCCGTTGTGATAACGACACCGCCCTTACTCACCCTCACTGTCACGCCCTCGACAGGCTCGCCATCCGAGGTGACCTTCACCTCTATGCTCTGGTTGGCCGTTGGAGTTGAGGTGATGACCTCGATCTCCAGAACTTCCTTCACAGTGATATCGGTCTCATCGGGGATAAAGGAATCCTTTGCAGCTTGCAGGTGATAGGTGCCTGCCTCATTTACCTGGAATCCCGCCAATCCATCGGAGCCGGTTGCGGCCGTTGTCACAAAGACACCGCCCTTGGTCACGGTCACGGTCGCCCCCTCGACCGGCCCGCCATCCGAGGTGACCTTTACCTGAATGTCCTGATTGACCTTTGGATTCGTGGTAATGACCTCGAGTGCCAGCGGGGGCACCCTTTTTCCCTCTGTGAAGGAAACGCCCAGTTTGGATTCGGTTTCAATCTCCACCTCGGTTATTGTGAGGAGCATGAAATCATCGTCCCAGAGAAGGGCGGGTATGTCGGCAAAGGCTGTGTTGCCTTCCCCGTAGATAATGGTTTGCATGTCATCCGCCGCATCCCATGGCTCTGGCTCTATCATCTCACCGTGCATCTCTGCGAAGATGAGTGAGGTCAGGTAGGCGGTATCAAAGCTGTTGGTGTCCAGCCAGGATTTAAGCAGGGCAGCACCATAGGTGCTTTCAGGGGTTCCCTCTGCCGTTTCCACATCGAGTTCGTGCCTTCCGCCCGGTGTTAAGATTTCATCCGTGGTGATGTTCACCTCCACGTCCGAGGTGAGCAGTATCCCGAAGGCCATGGAGTATTTCTGCACGTTGTCCTCGTCCGGCGAAAGCGCAACAGCGCCGAGGAAGGATATGGGCCCGTTCACCTCTAACTCTGCGGTCTGAAGCTGTTCATTGGAGAAGGTAAGTTCATCATCGTCTTCCTCATAATCCAGCTCGATGTTCTCAAAGGCCTCTGAAAGGTCCAAGGGACCCACACTTACATCCATATCGGCATCCATTGCTTCGGAAAGGGTGATGTCAAGCTCGAGGGTATCGCCGATCCCTTCTGTGTTCCTGTAAACCGGGATGCCCATTATGGTGCCGAGCCCTTCCAGGCCGAAATCGATGGTGAACTCGACGCCAAGGAAGCCTCCAAAGGCGGCAGCATAGTATTCCTCGTCGCTCGCGATGGGCAATTCAACGAAATAGGCATAAATGCCTGGCTCGTCTACGTCTATCTCTAAGGTCGCTATGCCATTGGCGTCTGTTGTAATCGTCTCCTGGCTCAGGATCCTTGTGAAGCTCTGGGTGGAGGCAAACCAGAAGGGCATTATGACGGGTTCGGGTTCGTAGTTCACTGTTAGCCTGACGTATCCTTCTCCCGTGTCCGATCCTTCTACCTCGATGTCAGCATCCCACTCACCAACAGAGGAGGTCTCGATCTCCTCTTTATAGACATCCTGCTCCAAGCTGTCCGCATGGTCGTAGGTGTAAATATGTTCTGTTGTTCCGTCGGGTTCGGTGAGGGTAAAGGTAACAGTATCATCCGGTTCGATGTCGCCGATATCCATGGTGAGAAGTAGTTTGGTGGTATAGGGATTCACATAGAGTTCCCCTCCAATGTCCTCATATCCCCCCCCATCATACTCATACCACCCGCGTGAGCGGTCGAATTCCTCCTGCGGTCTCACCAGGGGGTCGCCATAAAGAATCAGGGCATTTAGCCCCTCATCTGCGAGCGGTCCATCATCATCGTAGGCAGCGAACTTTATCTCAACCTGTTCTCCGATCTCCTGGACAAATGGAGCCTGAACAGCTATTCCCGCGTTCTGGACAAGGAATAATTCCTCGGCTGTTTCAGCGAGATAGTATTCGCCAAATTCATCCTCGTCCGACCCTATCTCTATCTCATAATCTCCTTCTGCTGTTTCATTGGCTTCGACATCGATTCTCCATTCTCCTGGCACGGCATCGAGTTCCTCATCATAGATAGAAAAGTAGTGCCCGTGCTCTTCAACCTCAAACACATAGGGATATACCGTTCCCTCCGGGTCGGTGATGTTGATGCACAGTTTCCCGTAATCACTATCCCACTCAAAGTATATCCACATGTCCATTTCAAGGGTGGTAAGCCACTCGGCATCCGGTACATCAAAGTAGTGTGTATATGTATCGTCTGGGTAAAAATATTCCCAGTAGTACTCATCCACGCCCTCCATGAATCTTCCAAAATCCTCCATCTCTTCTTCGAGATCCTCGAGCTGGGTGGAGTTCTCCAGTTCCTCCAGTTTATCCGTAATATTCTCCACTGTGTTGTTGAACGCATCAAGCACCTCCTTGAGACTGGATTCATTCAAAGCATTCATCCAATCATCGAACTCCTGGGTGTCCATGAGATTCTCCATCTCATCATCATCCATTTCTGATGACCGGTAGATGAGGTTTTGAAGGGGCGAATTGCCCGGATCGTAATCCCCGGCATCCTCGAGATATTCCTCGAACGCCTCCAACAACTCCTGGAACTCATCGGAATAGGCAAGCTCGATCGATGCATTCATTGCCTCCTGTGCGGAATAGAAGGGTGCGACATTATTCTTTATGTCCTCAATGGAATCCTTCAGGTTGTCATACTCTTCCAAAGCCTTGAGTGTGTTGTAGGCCGCAGTGATGTCTTCGGTATTATCGAGCTGGGAGATGTAGGACATGAGCTCCTTGTCCTCATCAAACCCGATGAGGTACATGAGTGCGTCGTAGACACTGGTCGTCAACTCGTCCCTGAGATAGTTCTTGTTCATGTCAAAGAAGTAGTCCCGTAATGAGAAGCTGAAGTTCTCCAAGACCAGGTATTCATCGGATTGAAGAAACTCGTCGAGCAGGGGCTCGAGGAAATGGGCGGCATTGCTCACGTGCTGGTCGCTGTTTCCCTTGAGCATCAGGTTATCCCACTCCAGAATATCCGTTGCGTC
>DAOVMN010000477.1 GCA_030630685.1 Thermoplasmata archaeon
CGATAGATGGGCTGGTTGAGGGTGAACCGGCAATTGATCGTCTCGCTCCGTAAACTGATGCGGTATTCAACCACCTCGGAGATGCCCTCCTTCTCAACATCAATCCTGATCCAATTATAGTATGAATCTTCAGGCACTGTGATGACAGGAGAGAAGGCACCCGAGGCATCCGTTGTCCCGGAAGCTACCTCTTTGATGCGGGTGATCTCTTGGGAATCTTTATAAAGGAACTCTACCTTCACACCCGCGTTCTCTAATGGAAGGAATCCTTCACCATAAACCAGGATATCCAAAGGTGCTTCCTGTCCTTCGACAAATCTGTAAGGGAGATGACTGTAGATCGCAAGGTTCCGAACGTGTACTTCGGTGCCCCCGATCCAGTATTCCGAGGCCATATTGTCCATACCCATGATCTCGGCGATCCGCTTCGTGTTATACGAGAAGATCGGAAGGACAGAAATCGTTCTATCTCCGTGGGAAATATCCTTTAGAGAATGATCCACAACTCCGGAGCCCGGGAGCTTTAGGGTGGTCAGGTAATTGTTATCCAGGTAAATCGCAACAGAAACAGCATTCGTGGGATTTGCCTCTTCCATTGTTGAAATGGTTATCCCGCAATCCTCCCCTGTGAAGAAGACCTCTCGGTTCGAGAAAACGCTGGTCACAAGGTCGGTTCTCACGCTGAAAAATGCCTGGTAATCTGCCAGACGGTAGTAGTTATGGTGACGATCATAGAGCTTGAACCGCTGGTCTTTAGGGTAGGCAGGCATGCTGTGGAACGAGAGGGTGGCAAGGTGGCTCCCTGGTGTGTCAAAGAGGTAGGACATCCCCCCCTCTCCATTTACAGGAACGGTTTCCTGTTTCAGAAGAAGGGAATAGGATGATCGCTGATACAGCAGGCTGAAATATGCAGTCCCTTCCCACGGGATGGTGTGCTCGGGATAGTTCTGTGCAATGCCTTTCATTGAATACCTGGGGTAAAGGTCATTGAAGAGTTCCGCACCCATTTCAACATCCAGATACACCCGGTGCACCTTGATGGAATATTCTCCCACAACTTCGGCATCCCTTGGTGTCCCCAGCCAGGTGACCAGGGTATCGTGTACGGTTATCCTCGCGTATGGATAGGAGAACTTCCAGGGATCCTGTGCCCATGAGGAATCGATGCGATAGGCCGAGGCAGCGATCTTGTAATACCCATCCCTTGAAAATGTATGCGACCAGTTGCTTCCTTCCTTACTGACCTGGACCTCATAGGACCCTGCCACATTAGCCCCCTTTCCAATGCTCACATACACCTTTCCGGGGGTGGGTTCGTAGATGTCTCCCATTGAGGGGTAAGTCCCTGAGAATCCAGCAGCCAGGTCCCTGGAATATCCCCATTTCCGGATAAAGAACCTCCCCTTTTGTTTGGCGAGGATGTTGCGGTAATGTGAAGAAATGGTGGTCTTGTAGTCGGGAAAGACTTCAAAGTAGACGTATCCACCCTGTTTCCTCTGTTCTATCTGATTCATTTCCCCGTAGGATATCTCGCGACCTGGTGAGACTGCGGAACGGTTCACTATCGCAAGGAATGCGCAGCTACCAGCTTCCTCGGGGCAGAATGAAAAATTCGCTTTCCCATCCGAGAGGATTCCGGATTCCTCCTTAATCTTCTCTAACCCGTCGTCGTCAAAGTAGATGAATAACCAAACCTTTCTGCCAGCGATGGGTATCCCATTCTTCTCCACCCTCACCTCGATTTCAATCTCCTCGTCCACTGTTGAAAACTTCTGAGAGGGCTCCACCTCTACCTCAAAGGTCTCCCAGATCTC
>DAOVMN010000491.1 GCA_030630685.1 Thermoplasmata archaeon
GACCACGACCCTCAATGCGCTTTCCCTGTATATTCCCTGGCAGATGAAGATCGTTTCCATAGAGGAGACACGGGAGTTGAACCTTCCTCACCCCAACTGGATCCCCGGCCTAACCAGGCACGGTGTCGGAGGTGAAGGTGGCGGCACCGGGCAGGTGGATATGTACGACCTTTTGAAGGCTGCGTTGAGGGAGAGGCCGGAGTACATACTCGTGGGCGAGATCCGGGGTGCCGAGGCCTATGTGCTCTTCCAGGCAATGGCCACGGGTCACATCACCTATTCGACAGTGCACGCAGATTCTGTTTTCTCCCTGATCCACAGGTTGGAGAACAAGCCCGTTGACATCCCCAGGGTCATGATCCCCATTCTCGATGCCCTCCTCATCCAGATCCAGACCAGGATCGGTGGAAAGCGGGTGAGGCGTATCAACGAGATCGTGGAGATCATCGGACAGGACCCTCACTCCGAAGAGCTCTTAACCAACCAGGTGTTCAGATGGGAACACGCCACTGACACCTTCCGGTTCTTAGGAAAGAGCTATGTTCTGGACAAGGTGATGGTCAAAGGTAACTTCACCAAGGAGGGGGTGATGAAAGAGCTCAAGCAAAGGCAGAGGCTCCTCGAATGGATGATGAAGACGAATGTAACAGGCTTCAGGAATGTCTCCAATATCATTAACCAGTATTATATCCATCCGGAAGAGGTGCTCAGGAGAATGAACAAGGACATGGCCTCTATTAACCTCAACAGAAGGATCAGGACAGTGAAGAAGACCGTGAAAAAAACCGTCGGAGAGGTACAGCATATAAGGAGCGAGGCCGAGGAATACCTTGACGAGAGAACCAGAAATATGATAAAGATTAAGTGGGATAAAGAGAGGACCATCCAGGAGAGAGAGGGCAATAAGATCCAGGCGGTCCCGGAGAAGCGAAGGGATGCCTTTGAAGAAAGGATCATGAAAACCAGGGAAAAGAGAGAGAACAGGATAAGGGCATTCGAGGAAAAGATGATAAAGAAGGCGAAAATGATCAGGGGACGGCAGCTCGCTAAGCAAAAGAGGATCGAGGAACGCCGGGCTCGAGTGGAGGCCAAGGCGGCCAGGACCGCAGATTAGGAGGCATGGTATGAGTTATCTAAGCTTTTGTTATTCCGTTTTCGGGCCCCTGGGTAAGAATCACCGGAATGATAAGGAACTCGGGAAATCGCTGAGCAAAGCACACATGGAGATGACCCCGGATGCATACATTGCATGGGCCATTATGACCTTTTTGATAGTCTCTGTGGTTGCTCTGATTATGGGTTTTCTTGCTCATGCGCTCTTTATCCCGTTCTATGAGTCAGCTAACACGGACTCGGATACGGATGAGCCATACCAGATGAGCTCCACCATGGAGAACCTCATTGTCTATGGCATCTCCTTTGGGATATCGATATGCACATTCCTCTATCTCAAGGAATTAAGAATTGGTAGGTTTATAATAAAAGGAAACCATCCTGCAATCAAGGCCAAACACAGGGGAAAAAGAGTGGACCTGTATCTTCCCCATGCCGCCAGCTTTGTGGCGGCCCTGGCAGCCTCGAATGCAACCATGGAGAATATCTTCTATGCCCTTTCCACCCAGAAGGCAAAGAAGCGCGGGATCGGCTATTATTTCTCGAAGTTGATCGGCCAGCCATTGGACCGTGATGTATTCCCC
>DAOVMN010000042.1 GCA_030630685.1 Thermoplasmata archaeon
AACTACTATTGATTTTGGGAAAGAGAAGATGGATAAAATTACTGTTCTTACTAAGGAGCAAAGGGAGATTATTGAAAAGTTGGGTTTTGGGGATAGGGTTTTTGATGGATTGTAGCCTATACAACGCTGAAAGTCAGGTTAATACTATACTTCCAGAAAATAAAAGAGGTGTCCCCCGGCAGTAACAGGTGATCCTCACTGCCTGCGGCTCCGAACCCTGACCCATGCCGGGGAAGTCGCAGGTCTCGGGTTCTTGATTGCCAAAGGATCGATTTGGATGGAACCGCCTAACCCGGACAAGCCGGAACCAGACAGGGAATTAAACCGCAGGGATACCACGACGACGACCACCACGACGATTTTAACCGCAGAGGTCGCGGAGCGGCGCAGAGTTTTACCAAAGTGTCGTAGTCGTCGTCCTCTGCGTACCTCTGCGCTCTCTGCGGTGGAAAAAGAGTCCGCCAGTGGAACCACCCCTTTCCGCCCTAAAACCTGACTCTCAAACCCGTTTTCAGTGGTAAGAAAACGATACGACGACGATTTAACCGCTGAGGACGCAGAGGTTCGCGGAGTTTTTACCATGCCGTTATTTTTCTCTCTGCGTTTCTCTGCGCTCTCTGTGTTCAGAACACCGTTCTGAACTCCGGTTGAGTGCGAAGCACTCGACAAGGCGGTAGAAAAAGTGTCCGCAAGCTTAACCACTCCCTTTCGTCCTGAAACTGGATTTTCAAGACCGTTCTCCGCGGTAAAGTTTCTGCCAAAAAAGCACGAATTTCATTGATAAGGAACTAAAGCGTGAGACTACGGTACAGGGATGTCAAAGGACGCCTGGGGGAACCCCACCGCCCCCCCGTACCCCACCGCCTCCCCCCCCCAGGGCCAAAAAACGAGGGAGCGGGGGGAAGAAAACAAGAGTTAAATATCTTAACCGGGAAAGACGGCTAACATGAGCAAACAAAGCGAGAAATCCCGGGCAATCGAACGCCTGCGGTCGCTGCGAAACATTGGGCCCGTCACCGCAGAAAGGCTGTTTTCGATGGGTATTAAAACACCCGAGCAGATGAAACAGACCGACCCCGAGAGGCTTTACGAGGAGTTGAGAACCAGGAACGGAGGGAAACTGGACAGGTGCGTGCTCTACCAGTTTCGGGGTGCGGTTATAGATGTTCCCTGGCCGAGGTGTAAGGATTTGAGAGAGAGGGGGGGAGTGAGGAGGTGGTGTGAATGAGTTATGAAGAGGCATTGGATCGCATCAAAGAAGCGTTACGAACAGGACAGATCTATCTTGGCCTTTCAGGCTTGGGTCTTAAATCACTTCCCCCGGAAATCGGGAAACTCACAAAACTGACCAGGCTTGACCTCGACAACAATCAACTGAGGGAGTTGCCCCCAGAAATCACCAAACTCACCAAATTGACCAGGCTTGACCTCGACCACAATCAACTGAGGAAGTTGCCCCCAGAAATCGGGAAACTCACAAATCTGACTACGCTTTCCCTCTACGAGAATCAACTGACCGCCCTTCCCCCGGAGATCGGGAAACTCACAAAACTGACTGAACTTTCTCTCTTCAACAATCAACTGACCGCCCTTCCACCGGAAATCGGGAAACTCACAAAACTGACTGAACTTTCTCTCTTCAACAATCAACTGACCGCTCTCCCCCCGGAACTCGGCAAACTCACAAAACTGACCACGCTTCGCCTCTACAACAATCAACTGACCGCCCTTCCCCCGGAAATCGGCAAACTCACAAACCTGACCAAACTTTACCTCGCCTACAATCAACTGATCACACTTCCCCCGGAACTCGGCAAACTCACAAAACTGACTGAACTTCACCTCCACAGCAATCAACTGACCACACTTCCCCCGGAGATCGGGAAACTCACCAAACTAATCTTGCTTGACCTCCACAACAATCAACTGACCGCACTTCCTCCAGAAATCGGGAATCTCACAAACCTGACCCGGCTTTACCTCGGTTTCAATCAACTGACCGCACTTCCTCCGGAAATCTGGAAACTCACAAACCTGACGAGGCTTGACCTCGACGGAAACCCTCTTGAACACCCTCCGCTTGAAATTGCCGAGAAAGGAATCGAGGCGATACGGAACTATTTCAAATCTCTGGAAGAAGAAAAAGTTCCACTCAACGAGGTAAAAGTCCTGCTCGTCGGTGACGGCGGCGCTGGAAAGACCTGCCTGGTGAACAGATTGCTAAAAGATACCTTCGACCTGCATGAGCCCCAGACAGACGGCATCAACATCAGCGACTGGACCGTGAAAAAAGGTAAGGTGGACATTAAGGTTCATCTCTGGGATTTCGGGGGCCAGGAGATCATGCACGCCACCCACCAGTTCTTCTTGTCCAGGCGCAGCCTCTACATCCTCGTTCTTGACGGCAGGAAGGACGAGAAGACGGAATACTGGCTGAAGCACATCGAGAGTTTCGGCGGAGCCTCTCCTATTCTGGTTGTGCTCAACAAGCTCGATGAGAACCCTGGGTTTGATGTGAACAGGAATTTTCTCAGGGAAAAGTACAAGGGCATCAAGGGTTTTTATCCCGTCTCCTGTGCGACAGGAAAGGGCATCAAACCTTTTGGCAGGGCATTACAAAAGGCACTAACAGAAGTGGAACTCATCAGGACAACCTGGGGAAAAAGCTGGTTCAATATAAAAACCCGGCTGGAGAACATGACAAAGAACTTCATCAGCTACGAGGAATACAAAGCGATGTGCGAAAAAGAAGGCATCAGAGAACAGTCAGCCCAGGACACACTCGTGGATTTCCTGAACGATCTGGGGGTTGTGCTCCATTTCAGGGACTTAGAACTTCTGGACACCCATGTCCTTGAACCGAAATGGGTAACAGAGGCGGTTTATAAAATCATCAATTCGGACCAACTGGCTGAATCTAAAGGCGTTTTGCATCTGAAACTCCTTGGCGAGATTCTGAAGAGGAAAAAAGATACAGATTACGAGTATCCACGCAACAAACACGGCTACATCATCGAGCTGATGAAGAAGTTCGAATTGTGTTACGAGATCGACAAAAAAACCGTCCTCGTCCCGGATTTGCTAAAGGTCCAGGAACCTGACTTCGAGTTTGACTACGAAGCTGCCCTGAAATTCCGTATTGATTATGATTTCCTGCCTAGGTCGGTGATGCCGAGGTTCATCGTGAAAATGCATAGGGACATTAAAAACGTGCTGCAGTGGAGAACCGGGGTGGTACTAAAAGATAAGGAATTCAACTCCACGGCTGTAATCAAGGCAGATAACGAGGCGAGAAAAATATTCATCTACGTGAATGGAGAACAGAAACGGGATTATTTTGCCGTCATCTTGTTCAATTTGAGGGGAATCAACCAAAGCTTTGAAAAATTAGAGGTGATTGAAAGAGTACCACTTCCAGATAATCCTAAAGTTGCGGTTTCCTACGAGCATCTGCTCACCCTGGAACAAATGGGCAAGGAAAAATTCGTTCCCGAGGGTTCAAAGAAAGAGTATAAGGTAAGCGAGTTGTTGGGAACGATTTATGTGAAAAGAGAGACCGAGGAAGGGTGGTTACGAATCCTGGATAAATTTGTGGAGCAAGCAGAGACTGAGGAAGCAATATTGAAAACGCTAAATGAACTTAAGAAAAAGGAGGTTCTTATCGCACGACCAACGGTCTTTGGATTTGGAGTGGATTTTAAAGCACTGGCAAAGAAACTATTTGACAGAAAAAAGAGAAAGGGAAAATCCAAACGTAAGAAAGAAAAACTAAGAAGAATAAAAAAAGGCGATAACCATGAATAAAAAAACAAGCCCTACCACCCTCCCCGTCCTCAGCCTCCTGCTCGTGCTCCTCCTCCTAACACTCTCAATTGTAATCCCCTCAGCCGCAGCCATCCTCCCACGGAACGAGTTCCATGTGATGTGCGTGGACGAAACCATCCGCAACAACCGCCGCGGCGGCTTCGAGCCGCATATCCTCGCGGGTCCAAGCTACGATAACACAGGCGAATGGTACTACTACGACAGCCCGAGCGGGCTTGTCACCGGCGGAGTGGGGCCGAGGATTCCCGGCAATCTCTGGATTTCCAAGGATAACGGCAATACCTGGCAGTTCTACGACAAGAGCACCATCCCTGGACTCGGAGCAAGCGGCGACTCCTTCACCGCCATCACCAGGGACGGCACTATCTTCTACACCGATCTTTACCTTGCCACAGCCAGCGTGGACACCAGCTTGGACGGCGGCAGGACCTGGTACGCCAATCCCGTGGCTTCCCAATACGTCATGGAAGACCGCCAGTGGCTGGACATCGGGCCGAGCCGCGACGGGATCGGGGATGAGACCCTTTATTTTGCCTTCAATCAGTTGACTCCTCCTCAACTGGTCATGGTGAAGGCGGGCATCACCACGGGCACAGTTGTTGATTCTTACTCCTGGAGACCCTGTAACGGTGGTGCCCCCATTGCCACCGATGTCAGTGCCAGGGATGTCTTCTGCATTGATGAGGAATCAGGTAACATCTACATCGCCAACTATGCCGAGATTGGTGAAGTGCTGGAGGTTTTCGTCTCCACGAACGGAGGAAACACTTTCACTCACTATACCGTGACCAATGGCCAGCGACCCGAAATCCAGAACATCTTCGTGGCCATCGACACAGACGCGGCAGGCAACGTCTACCTGGCCTGGTCCAGCCGGGACCACATCTGGCTCGGGGTATCCACGGACCATGCACGGAGCTGGACAATCCATCAGGTGACCCAGACCAAGAGCGTCAAGGTCTTCCCCTGGGTTTCGGCAGGTGACGAGGGACGAGTTGGGCTCGGGTGGTACGAATCAGAGATCGGCGACGAAGGGAGTCCCGATGAGCAGACAGAATCCTGGTGGGACCTGAAGGCGGCCATTACCCTGAACGCACTCAATGAAACGCCCAATTTCGAGATCATCACGGTAGATGAGGATGTGCACTTCGGCGGCGTTCAAACTACGGGTACGGGCGGCGGCTCGGACCGGGACCTGGGAGATTTCATGACCGTTGATGTGGATTCTCACGGCCGCTTACTCGTATCCTACGGCGAGGACGGCGATGACGGTCCAAACAGCCGCATGGCTTACCCCATGTACGCTTGCCAGATCGATGGGCCCTTTCTCAGGGAAAACAAGGGACCAGAAATCGACTATGAACTGGGCAAAAGCGACAGGAAGGTCCACTTAGAGCTGGACGATGTTCACGACCAAGAAAACTTGACAATCATCAATATCACTATCGATTGGGGTGACGGCAGTCCCTGGGAATCCCTCGACGAGGAGCTCTCTCTTACCCACAAGTATCCCGACAGGGACGCCCGCTACAACCTGACCATCCAGGCAACCAACGAGATGGGCATGCGGACAACCGCCGTGGTGCAGGTAAACATCGATGAGGACGAGGGCTGGGAAATCGCAGGCATGCCCGGATGGGTGGTAGTGGGCACTCCCCTGCTTATCCTGCTAACTGTGGGTGCGGTCTACCTGTGCGGGAAAAGGAGGGAAAAACAAAATAGGTGATGCATCATGTCGAAAAAACACAAACATCGTTCCGGGAATCCCTGGGCCGAGGCCAAAACACGATACAGGCTGAATGCCCGTCAAATCGCGATGGCAAAAGCACTTGGAATGAATCCAAAGAAGTTTGGCAAGTACGCCGGTAATAAATCGGAACCCTGGAAAGCACCATTGGACCAGTTCATTGAAAAATACTATCGCAAGCGATTCGGGGACAAAGAGCCGCCAGTATTCAAACCCGGCGAGAAGAGGGAAAGCTGAGGAAGGGGTAAGTAATTGGACTAACCGATGAGGTGGTAATATGGCAGGAAAGGAAAAGCATTGGTACTATAATCCGCCAAGACAGGCCAAACCCAGGGTTCCGGAATTGACGAAGATCAAGGTGAAAGAAGCCGCCGATGAATTCGTCGAATCCGTACTGAGACCCAAGATCGTTGAGCCTGAGCCTGAAGACAAGCGGTTTAGTTACCTTGTGGATATTTATACGAAATGGTATCGCAGCTATTTCTATTTCTACGCGAAATATCATTCTCCTGGCCCGAATGCCAGAGAACCCTTTTTTGACGCAGGTTTTGCCAGGATGGAATATGTGTGTGAGGACAAGTTCAATCTGTCATACATGCGGCACACCGGGAAGTGGTGGGAGATATTTACTGAATTGTCCCTTGAGGAATGCCTCGAGACAATCAGAGAGATGCCTCATTTTAACCCGTAGGAGGGAAAAGATGGCAGGTCAAGGGGCCCAACATTTTTATCCGTCACCTCCTGAAACTACACCAGCGGGACCCTGGCGGTACCGCACTAAAGGGACAACAGTTGTTTTCAATCAGTTTAGGATGCGTAAAAATGCCTGATGAGTCTTTAACCTCAATCACCGAAAAAACCACACCTAACCCTTCCGCGCTGGTTCAGGCCCGACCTGTCCTCCGGGGAGAAGGGGAAGCTGCTGTATTTTGAGGAGTGGGGGGAAAAGAGAATGGTTGAGAACTGGCAGAGGCACCATAAAATTGCCACGCCCTTCGGCAGCAAAAATAGAAATAATTCCCCCTTCACTCCCTCCTCACGATCTCCCACTTCGTATTCCCCAGTCCGAGCTCCGCACACCTCTCCAAGTGGTATTCCGCATGCCTTCCGGTAATCCTGCCCAGCAGCCCCTTGCCGCACCCTCCGTAAATCCTTATTTATTCACCTCCTAATATTCGTGTAATTTGTTCATTCGTGATTCCCTGGTCCTGTGCGGAATTAATCACGAATTACACAAATAGACGAATGTCACGAATTTGCCAAGGGTTAGTTTACAACTTGAGTTTGCCTCTTGATATTCGTGTAATTTGTTCATTCGTGTTATTCGTGATTCCCGTGCCATTCGTGATTTCCAGGCAGTGGTTGCTCACGGCTTATCGGGCCTTCGGCCCAAACGCCTGCCAGAACCTTCGGTTCTAACAGCCTTGCCGAGTGCTTTGCACTCAGCCGGCAATCGGAACTTCGTGCATCACGCCTTGCCGAGTGCTTCGCACTCATCCGGTACTCACAACCTTTGGTTGTTCATGCCTTACCTTTTTGTTCGCTAACTTGTCATGTAGTGTTAAATCAACCAGAATGCCATTCACAAATTATAAAAACTGCGAGAGGATTTCCTGTCTTGAATGGATTCCCTAAAAGGCAGCCATACGCCGAAACCTGGAGAGAAAAAGCAGGAAAAGGACTTTGTTAACCTCCTTGACTTCAGTGAGCTTGACAGGACCCCGGAGCCCACCACCCCAATTACCCCACTCGACAGGGCGGAAAAGGAACTCAGGCGCCTTGAACTGGAGTTCGGGTCAAAGTACCTTCAGGTCATAGGGGTGCTTATCATCAGCGTGGCCTTCTCCATCCTTGGCTACTATCCCACCAGTGCTATGCCTATTACAGGGCAGGTGCTCTTCATGTTCCTTGGCGCGGGAGTGCTTCTCCTTGCAGGGGACATACTCATCCGGGGAAAGGAGATGAGATACTATGCCCTGGGCCTCATCTTTGCAGGGATAAAACTCATTTATTCCTCGTTCTGGGCCCTCTTCTACAACTTTGACCTGATCGATGAGAGCCTGTTCCTTGCGGCGGTCATTCTGACCTTGGGTTTCCATTATTTTGCCTCTGTTCGATACCGTTCGACCGTGCTCAACGCCTCGTTTGTTCCCCTTTCCTTTGCCCCTCTTGTCATTCTCCGGGACATCTATTCTTTGGACAACATCACCATTATACTTTTCCTGATGATTATAGGTGTGAACTATTTCCAGGCCCACCTAAGGAAAGAGGCAACAGCGATCATGACTGTGCCGGCCTCTGCCGCTATCTATCTCCACCTCAATGCAGGGAAGATGAGTATTTATGATTTTACTTTCTCGCTTGATCCCTCCGAATGGGTGCTCACTTCTTTTCTCCTTGTCTATAGCACTCTGACCCTGCTCTTCCTTTTTCTTCACTACAATGATAAAACGCTCCTCTCGGACTATCTGCACGATCTCCCTGGCACGACATTTGCCCACCTCACCACGTTTTTCCTGCTCATTTCGATTCTTGCATGCTATCCCTTTTGTTCGATCCCTGTCTTCCTGTTTCTTATCTCCCTTACCTTCTCGGGTCTGATCGTGGTTCACTTCCATGTACGCGGGGAAGGTTTATTCACGGTTTCCTCTCCTCTTATCTCGGCTCTAACCCTTTCCCTATCCCCTTTTATCGCACTGAATCTCGGGGAGGCCTTCCTGCTTCCTACGGCCATAAGCATTTTGGTTGTTGTGGAATCAGCCCTTTACTTTTCCGGGAAACCCCGGACATTGAATCGCCTGCAGCGGCAGGTGATAATGGCCTTCCCCGGGTTATTGTTTATCCTCACAGCGTTTGTTTATTCCCGGAATTCCGGGCTGATGGAATACCTTCCCGCAGTCCTCATTCTCATTGCGCTTGGTTTCCAGCTTTTCCTTTCCTACAGCTACATCCAGAACATCCACATCCTGACAGGTGAGGTCATATTCCTTGTTATTGGAGGGGGCTATGCCTGGTATACTAAGGATGGTTTAGGATATACTTTTCTCTGGAGCGGCCTTCTGCTCTTCTTCTCCGCCATCGCACTCAAAAAGAGGGACGGGGGCCTTGCCTCCCAGCTTATTCTTATCATGGGTGTGGATTTCCTCATCACCGCCAGATTCTTCGAGGATTATATTCTACTCCCCACTTTCCTGCTCATCCTAACCCTTTTCTTCCTTTCCAGATGGTTCACCGGGGCCTATTTCATGCACAGGTTACTGGTACGGGTGAACGACATCACTATCCTGCTCAAGCGCTACCGCGTGCTTGACCTTTTCAACATCACCCTTCTCCTGGCCCTTGCGGTCTCTATCGTTGCCGTCAGATCCATAGATTGTGCGTGGTTTTCCTTTCCCATGACCGCTGTCCTCTACCTGTATTCCGGCATGAATCAGCACCGGGGAAAGCTCGTGCTTCCCTTTCTCCTCCTTGTGGCAGGGATCTTTCTCGTCTACTTCAACTCACTTCTATTGCTTGTTTTTGTCGCCCTCTTTATCACGGTTCCCATCCTGCTCCTCTTCGAGCACCCCACCCGGAAATCGGACCACTACCTTCAGATGATCCTTTTCCTTACCGTGGGGCTTTCCGCCGGGGTTCCCGAGCTCGATGGGGCCTGGCTCTCCGGAGTACTGGGCCTCTCCATGGTCTGGAGGATCGGGACGGTTTACGCCTTCTACTTGATTGCCCTAACTTTGTTCCTTGGCCTTTCCAGACGATATTCGTCTTTGATCTTCACCGGTCTCGTGGCCCTTGGAGAGCTTTCGGCACTTCTTGTCTTCACCTTTGAATACGACTACAGCATCCGGCTTTACCTTGCGATCCTGCTTGGGATCATGGTATTCTTCGGCCCGTTCCTCACCAGATTCTCGCCCATATCCCTTGAAAAATACTGGGAAAGAGACCGCACCCTTCTTCTTGGGGCCGCTACAACCCTGTTGTTTATCCCATTAATCGTCTTCAATTACCGCAATGATGTCCCTGAATACGCATCCTGGAGTGCTGGACTTGCCGGAGTTGGGATAATCCTATTGACGGATATCTTCCGAAGGGGGCTTCATCTGAGAAAGGAGAATACCCTGAGGTCTTTGGGTATAGGGGATATCTCCCTGTCCGAACTCCTTGCCCTTCTTTCCCCCACCCTTCTCTGCCTGAGCTATTCCAGGGATTATTCCATTTATGTGTTTCTAATGAGCTATTCCCTGATCCTGTCTTTCCTCTTCTTCAGGGACTCTAAGAGCAGATTCGAACCCCTCGTCCTGTTAGGCCTCATGTTCTTTGTGCCTTTCAACATATTCCTCTATCTGGGCAATATCAGGGATCAGATGGTTCATGTGCTGTCCGACCTTATTCCCCTTTCAGTTGTGGGGCTCTACATCCTTTCATACTTCCCCCGGGGATTCAAGGATCATCACCTCCCCAAAGGCATCTTTCCGTATAAGCCGGAGTATTCCTGGCAGATATCTCTTCCCATCCTCCTTTTGGGCACTACCGGTTCATCCAGTTTCGCGGTGGCCCTTATTCCCATTTATTTCTTCCTTTTCACGCTCTGGAGGCGGGATGTGATGGTGAACTCCTCTGCCTATGTTGTTATCATGGGGGTCTTCTACCTATATTTCGGAATAGTTAGAAAAGAACCCGAAATGGCACTCAATGGCCTTGTGGTGTTCTGCATCGTTCCACTTTACTTGGCCCTGCTCAACGAGTTCCTGCTC
>DAOVMN010000413.1 GCA_030630685.1 Thermoplasmata archaeon
GCTGTCCACTATTGCGGTGTAGAGCGAGAAGTGCTCCTCCACCTCACCCACCACATACTTCTTTTCCCCCTCGCTCAGCAGGTGGCTGTCCTCTACTGCCACGAACCTCTTCTCGACCTTGTCGTAGTACTCGAGCCTCAAATCGCCCTTCAGCGAGAGCCAATCACCGATCTCATTAACGTCCGAGACCAGGATCGGGATCTTGATAGTGGCCTCGATAAAGCCCTCATCACCGTTCTGCAGATACACACCAACGGCCCTGATGCTATAGACAAGGCCGATGCCGCCCCTGTTCGCCAGGTTCAGGTCCGGTGAGGTGGCGGTCTCGATGTACACGAACACCGGTCTCTCTGGAACCATGTAGCTCTCGGAGGCTGCCTCTTCAAGGAAGCCTCTCCATACGAGCGTCACCTCGGCCGTTAGTAAGGTAGCACCAAGCTCCACCGGTTTGGTAAAGTCCTCCTCGGCATACGGGTGCACCCGGATGGTGTAGGTCTTTGTGCTGACAGACGTCCCATCACTCACGAGGATCGTGACCGCATAGTCCATGGGGTTGGTGTTTGGCACAGGCTTACTGTGGTCCGGCCCATCAGAAAGGAAGTCCGTACCCACCATACCGCTGACCGTGTCCCCGGTGGCCTCGGTCATGTGTCCGGTCCTGTTGCACTTGAACTCCCAGTCATAGGTAAGTAAGTCGTTCTCGGGATCGAAGGCCCGCTGCTGGAACACGATCCTGTCGCCGTAGAACACATCGATAACCCCGTTCACAACCCTGTCGTTGGTGTCGTTGATGGGCAGCGAGAGGTCGAAGTAGGGCGTGACAATGAAGTCCGCTTCCGGTGCCTTGTTCCCGATCCACACGAACATGGTGTCCGTGGAATAGGCTCCATGAGTGTCCGCTGCCTTCAGTTTGACGACAAAGTATCCTTCGGCCGGGATATCTCCTTCATACGCATGGGTAACAATCTTGCCGCTTTCGGTCGTATCATCACCGAAATCCCAGGTATAGGCTATGTAATTATCCCCGGCATCCGGGTCAAAGCACAGACCAGCATCGAACTGTATCTCAGCTTCGAGCGGGATACCGCCCTGTTTGTCTCCGATGGGTCTCGGCAGGTTGTTGTAGGCATAGTTGCCCTTGATATGCAGGAGGTTTATGGTGGGGTTCATGACCACGTTCCGGCTGTACGAGGCGTTCTCGTAGGTCGCGGTGAACCGGGCTACAGGCGCATGGTTGGCCGTGGTGGTGCCGTACAAGGTGAGGTCGTCGATCCAGACCCCTCTGTAGGTGATACCGTTGTCCGTCTTGAGCAGTATCCGGATGTAGAACGTTTCACCAATGAAGCTGTTCGGGATGAGCACGTTCTTGTGAAGCCAGCCGTATTCGTTACCCGGTTCCCTCGAGGAGTCGTGGCTCTCGTCATCGGCAGGGAACTTGACCAGCCTTGACCAGGATTCCTCGTCATCTGCGTTGTTGGTGATGGCGATCTCGACATAGTCGTACTGCCTCCCCTCGAGCACGTAGGTGGTGTAGAAGGAGAGGTGAACGTTTTCGTAGCCAAGAAGGTTCAGTGGCTTGGAGTACAGGTAGTCCTCCATGTTGTTGGCATATCGTCCCCTGGCCGGTATCCCGCCGTACCAGGAATACCTCGAGTAGTGGCCGGTGTTGTCCACGTGCCAGCCTGCCTTATTGTCGTCGCTCTCGTTCTGGCCGGTCCAGAAGTAGTCCATCTCGGCATGATCCCATACCCTGTACTCTCCGGTGTCATGCTCGAGATAAAAGGGGCTGTCTCCTGCTTCCCTTGTATCCGAGAAGATGGTCTCCACCGTGATAATGCCGGGAATGGTGTCGGTGTTGTCCCCGGTGTTTGTGTCAAGGTTATTTCCTTCGCTGTCAAGGATCTTGCCCTCTACTTTCAGGGTGTATTCTCCGTACTTGAAGGACTGCCAGTCCCAGGTGACCGGGCTGCTCTCTTCCCTTTGTAACGAGATGGTGGTGGTGTATTCATCCACCGGCTCCGTGGAACCTTCAAGGAATGCCTCGAAAGTGATCTCCACTATGTTCTCAAGGTCGATGTTGCCGATGTTCTTCACCTCGGCGGTTACCGCTCTCGCCCTGGCGACATCCTGGACCACGGGGTCTGCATAAAGGCTCAGGATGGAGATGTCGTAGAGCTTCTGTGCCCTGATGTACCTGAAGAGCAGGTTATTGTCCGGTTCGCCATCCTTGTCGATCTCGACCCAGATCTCGATCTTGTAGTTATATGTGCCAATTGGCAGGGTCCAGCTAAAGGCGACCTGTTCCTTGTCGCCAGGATCGAGGAGATCGGTCTTTTCCTCCTTAAAGGGATGCGTTACCGGGGTCCCACTCTGTCTGATGGCCTTACCCTTGACCGTGATGAACTCCTCGTTGAGGCCGACGTTCATGACCGTCGCCAGTACCTCGATGGTTTCTCCGGGCGGGATATAACTGCCTTCCGCGGGATAGTCGATGCTGACAATCCGGGCGTCATGCGCCGGGGGTACGGTACCTCCAA
>DAOVMN010000486.1 GCA_030630685.1 Thermoplasmata archaeon
CGGGCCGGGGATGCTAAACATACCCATCGCTATTCATTCGGGCATCGGAAAAAGATTTAAGTTTGGAGAGTGGTGAGAGAGCAGATGCCGGATTCCCTTTCAAAACGTCAGATAAGGAACCTTATGAGGGGAGAGCAGAAATCCTCGGGGATCACCAAGATAAACCCTGGGCTCTACCATGCTCTCTCTCTATATCTTGCCAGGCTCGAGGAGGCCTATCTTGAGGCCCATGCCAAGAACAAGACCCATAAGGCCCTCAGCCTGACCAAAGAGATCAGGGATACGGAAAGGGACATCAGCACCATCTACGAGCTCAGGGAAAGGAAGATCCTTTTGATGGCCCAGGACATCGTCCGCGGGGGGGCGCCAACCCTCAAATATCTGATACCCGAGGAAAAGCTCCTTTTACTAAGGCTTGCCAGCGTCCTTCTTGAGACACGCAGAAGCACAGAGATCGACTTCCACTCTCACGTGGAGAAGTACATCGGAGCCATTGCCGGGGAATATGAACTCGATAAAGAGATATTTGCACCCTTCCATGATCTACCGCCATTTTCTAAGGGAACAAAAGAAGAACCGTTACAGGTATCAGAACCTTCACCTTCGTCTCCACCACCATCCCCCGAACCCGCAGCGGAGGCGGAGGCTCAGGGAATTGGGGAACAGGGGATCGGGGAAGTGAGGAGAGAACACGAAGAGGCAACACCAGGGAAACCAACGGAAATCCCCGCACCCGAAGAAAAACAAGAAGAGATTCCATCGGATGAGGAGATGGAGGCAGAAGAGCCGGAGAGCCATGATTTCCTTAGGGAATACGCGGTGACAGGGACCCTTGGATCCATACCGCAGTTCCGAGGGAGCGACCTGCATGACTACAGATTCGGGCCCGGGGAGATTGTGACCTTACCAATCAAGATGGCCGAACTCCTGGAAAAGCAGGGGAAGCTCTTTATTGTTGATATAAGAAAGGAAAAGGCCTAAAACAAACAGTTTTAATTTTAGAGAGGAACGATGGTGACCACGTTGTTACCCCTCAGGATGACCTTTCCCAGCTTCTTGACCACATCATCCTTGGTTTCCTGGGTGTCTTCAAATACCATGTTCATGTATTCGTCGAATCCGATTAGGACCCCTTCGAGCACCCTTCCATCCTTGAGAATCAGGGACATGCGGTGATTGAGTCCTCTTTCGAGAACGTTGATCGGCATTACCATAGGCCGAATAGCTCGGATTAATCTTTTATAATTATCGCACCTTCCCTCTTAATATTATTGTCTCAAACAGTTTCACATTCCACAAAGATTAATTAAACTGGTCAAAACCTCAGACAAGGATTACCATGAAAGTCATGTTCAACGACCAGCAAAAAGACCTGAAAGCACTGTGGCTCGAGAAGGATAGAATCATTTTCATCGACCAGAGGAAGCTCCCGTATTCACTTGAGTTCTACGAAGCTAAAACTGTTGAGGATACTGCTCACGCAATTAAGGAGATGGTCGTGCGGGGAGCCCCGGCCATCGGAGTAGCGGGAGCTTACGGGATGGCTCTTGCATCCATCACGGGAATGGATATTGACAAGGCCCATGAGCTGTTAGCCTCCACCCGCCCCACAGCCCATGATCTCTTTTACGCCATTGATAAACTGAGGGATGCCATCCACAGGGGCGAGGACCCGGTAAAGGCGGCAGAGGAATACGCCCGTGACATTATCGAGAGGTGCAGAAGAATAGGAGAAC
>DAOVMN010000369.1 GCA_030630685.1 Thermoplasmata archaeon
AATGAGGAACGAAGTTCCGAATTCCGGATGACCTCGAAGAGGTCGTCAAGGCCCGAAACCCCTGTCGGGCTTTCAGACGGGAACGGCCTAACAAACGGAAATGGCCTAACCAACGGGAATGGGCTTACTAACGGGAACGGGCTTACTAACGGGAACGGCATTACTAACGGGAATGGCATCACAAACGGGAACGGGATAACAGACCTTAGAGGGTTTTATTCTCCCTTAGCCCAACGCCCTATCCCCTCATTCCTCTCCAGGAAAACCCACAAATTGATTGCTCTCACCATCACGGGACTGGTGATATTCTCCTCGATTTGGGTTTTCCTCGCTTCCCAGGAAAAGGATGGTATCGACATCGATGGCAAATTCTCGGATTGGAAGGACGTCTATGCCTATCCGGACAGCTCAGGGGACGCACCAAGGACCTCGTTGGACATAGTGGAGTACAGGCTCCATCTTCACAACACCTTCCTTTCCTTCTACCTTGAAACAGAGGGAGAGATCCTGAGCGGAGATGGTGAGAATCCCGATCTGGTGCAGATATTCCTCGACACCGACAACTCGGGAACCACGGGCTATGCCATAAACGGCATGAGCGCGGATTACCTCATTGAAATTGTGGGAGTAAGGGGAACAGTACTCTCCGCCCAGCTCTACCAGTACAATGTTCGCTACCGCACCGAATCCCTGCGAGGGACGCACGACTGGAACGCCTGGGAACCTCTCTATGAGGCGAGCGCGGATGCCAAAGGGAACAGGCTTGAGGCCCAGATATGGGAGGACGACATCTCGCTGAGAGGCAAGGACGACCTCAGGGTCCTCTTCAGGGTTTCGGATGGGTCAGGTAATGAAGATTTATCCGATTTAATTCTATCCTTTGAAAGTGCGGTGGCGGTGACCACAGAATCCCTCATTGGTGGGCCCCTGGGGGCCGGGGAGACGGGGATGGCCAGAATCACCATCACCCCGTATGGTGAAAAACCGGTATTTTTGAACAAGGTTGTATTCTCGGATGAGGGAAGCCTGGCAAAAGCCGGTGATACCGGCTCCCTAAGTTTCAAACTCTGGCAGGAAAACATCAAGGTAGGCAGCACAGGGTACTCGAATGGGAAAGTGATATTTAATCTTGAGAACCTACCCATCACCGGTGAAACAACGTTCATTCTGAAGCTGAGCGCGGATGAGGATTTCGTGAGAGATTTCAGAGGGGAAACCATTAATCTCAGGCTCTCAGCCATACAATCCAATGCAGGAGTGAAGATCGCAGGCGAAAGGGCCGGCGGATACATCGGTTCTAAATCACCGGGAATCAAGGTCGATGGCCTATTCGAAGACTGGTCCCTCACACAGAAGGACGAGAAAGGTGATGCCTCGAACCCGAATGTAGATATCACAAACTACGACTCCGTTCAACAAAGCACCAAGGCCTATTTCTACCTTAAAGTGGCCGGCCAAATTCTCGCAGGAGTAAGGGTTCCAGCTACCAGGGCCATGAATGAGCCCTCCATGTCGGATACAGAAGAACCGGCTGATTCCGAGCCCGGGGATGTGGTCATTGACGATACTCCGTTACCTATGGAGACAAACGAGGATACCATCTACATCTTCCTTGACACGATTCCAACCCAAGGGTACAATGTGAGAGAGGAGTTCTACGCAGAGAACATGATTGAGATAAAGGGACAGAACGGGATCATCAGTTCTGCCAGATACATGGAGTTCAAAGGCGAAACCTCCGAGGAATGGAAGTGGAAGTTTGTCCGGAATGTGGATGCCGCTTCTGGATTAAAGGAGGTTGAAGCGTCTGTGGATGCGGAGCCGCTGCGGGTGTGCTTCCATGTGGTGGACTGGGATAATAATGAGGATGATTCTTTATTGAATTTCATTGGTAATGAAAATACGGTCGGTTCCCGTGACGGAGAATTCACAACAGTTGATTTCACCGGCGAATCAGGAAAGTTGGGATGGTCGGTTGCGGTTGGAAATATCAACAACGACAATTACCCGGATGCAATAGTTGGTGCACCAGATTATAATAGTCAAAAGGGGCGTGTTTTTGTCTATTATGGAGGCAACCCGATGAACAATGTCTCTGATATAGAGATTCCTTCGCCTCATGGTTATACCCAGCAATTTGGTTTTTCTCTTGCCGTAGGAGATTTTGATGGTCAGGGGGATGCGGATGATATTCTTGTGGGTGCACCCAAATATGATAGTGATAAAGGAAGAGTTTACATATTCTATGATGGGGCAACCACACCAGATGTTACGATATCATCACCGCTTACTTATGCAGATCGATTTGGTTTTTCAGTTGCTTCTGGGGATTTTGATAACGAGGATGACAAAGATGATGTGGTAGTTGGTGCTCCACATTTCAGGAATGGTAATAATAGAGGTCGTGTATACATATTTTATGATGGAAATACTGATCCAGACATTAGAATTAGTGCATCGGGCACGGGGTGTCAATTTGGTTATTCTATTGGGGTTGGTAATTTTGATGGACAGAGTGACGCTGATGACCTTGTGGTAGGTGCCCCTACACGTATCTCCAATAAGGGAGGGGCATATATCTTTTATGATGGCGGTGAAGACTATGACAATGAGAGCGACGCTGATGTTAAAATAACCCCAGGAGACTATAAACAAAAATTGGGCTTCTCGATTGCTTCTGGAAATTTTGATGGAGATGGAAATAGCAAAGATGATCTTTTAGTAGGTGCTCCCACATATCCTGATGATGACGATGATGGTAGAGCATATATATACTACAACGGAACCAATACAGTTGGTGAGACCTTTTCTGCCGGGAGTAATAAAAATTTTGGATGGTCTGTTGCCTCCGGGGATTTCAATAATGAAGGGACAGACGATGCGTTAATAGGTGCTCCAAAAAATAACA
>DAOVMN010000048.1 GCA_030630685.1 Thermoplasmata archaeon
CAGGAATCCAGCTTCAGGGTCCTTCTTCAGCAGAGAGGACTTCACCTTGGAAGCCTTTCGGAGAGGTTCGTGGAAAAGCTTGAACCCGGGGACATCTTTGTGTTGGGAGGGAAAACGTATGAATTTCTCGAGTCCGAGGGCATGAGGGTGATCGTGAAGAACGCACACGGACGGAAGCCCACGGTGCCTTCCTGGGCCGGGGAGATGCTCCCCCGCTCCTACGACCTCTCGCTTGGTGTCGGGAAGTTCAGGGACATGGTCGCCTCTTTTATCAAGGAAGGGAAAGACAGACACGAGATCGAGGACCGCCTTATCCGGGAATACCTTCTTGACCGCGGCTCGGCCAGGAGCATTGTGAATTACCTCTCGGAGCAGATATCCATTATCCCGGAGGTCCCGTCGGACAGGAGACTGCTTATCGAGGGCTTCATTGACGAGAGAGGGCGGAGGAACCTCATCTTTCATTTCCCGTTCGGACGGCGGGTGAACGATGCCCTATCCAGAGCCTATGCAAGGGTGATCTCAAGAAAGCTGGCAACCAATGTGAAGGTCTCCCTCAATGATGACAGCTTCATGCTTACGTTTTCGCATCGGATGCCCGTGGAAGGGACAGCAGGATTGGTTTCCTCCGGGAACCTGGAGGAGCTTCTCAGGAGTTCGGTTCGCTATACCGAGCTTTTCAAACAGCGCTTCCGCCACTGTGCGAACCGGGGTTTCATGATCCTCAAGAACTACCTTGGCCGGGAGATCCCGATGGGCAGGCAGCAGTTCCGCTCTGTGAGGATACTGGAGGCGATCCACGGGCTGGAGGAGCATCCGATACTTATGGAGACCTACAACGAGATACTCCACGATGTGATGGACATCGACAACGCCCTAAAGGTACTAAGGGGCATCGAATCCGGGAAGATAGGGGTGGAGTACGAGGATTACCACGAGATCCCGTCCCCGTTAGCGCATAATATCGTGCTCATGGGCATCTCGGACATCGTGCTCATGGAGGATCGCTCCGCCCTTCTCAGGGAGCTTCACAAGAAGGTCCTGGCAACGGCCTTTTCAGAGGAGGAGTTCAGATACCGGCTCTCCCTCGTGGAGGAGTATTTCAAGGAGAAGCGGCCTTTTGTGGATGCCAAGGAAAACCTATTGGAGGCTATCAGCCGGCTTCAGCCCCTGAACCTTTTTGTGGAAAGGGGACGGAACATCTACGAGTATTCGGATGTGGAACGGGAAATCCTGCAGAGATGGTGCCGCTCCCTCGTCAACGAGGGTGTGGTCGAGTCCGTCTACAGGAACGGCGAGCTCTGGGCGTTGAGCAGGGAGGCGGGGGAATTCGAGGCACTTTATGAGGAGAGAGTACCGCTCGAGGATGAAGAGCAGGAGCTGCTCGAGGAGATGCCCTTTGAGGTGGGGGAGGAGAACACACCAACCCTTCTCAAGTTAGCTGCACGACTGAACAGGCGCAAGGACACGCTCAGAAAGTTCCAGAGAGCCTATCTTGTCAAGGGCCTCTTTGTGAGGCACGGGGAAGACTGGGAGGAGGTCTACATCCGCAGGAAGGAAAAGAAGGCGGAATACGAATCCGCCCTGGACAGGGCGATTATCCGGCACCTCGACCTCTTTGCCCCGGCAGGCCTCGAGGAGCTTTCCTATTATCTCTCCCTGAGCGAGGGCGTGCTCAGGCAGGCGGTTGATGAACTCGTGGAGAAAGGGCTTGTGTGTACAGGGGCCTTTGTCATCGGGAAGCTCACACCCCAGTACATGCTCGCCCGGGATGTCCGGGCATTGGATGAGATGGTCGCGAGCAGCTACCGTGTGTTCGATGAGAGCACAGTGACGGCCTATCTCCACGAGAAGCAGATGGTGGATGCCATTGATGATTACCTCGAACTCTTCGGAAGCGCGTCCTCCGCAAGGGTGGTGTACCAGCACACTCGTTCCTTCTCAAGGGAGAGGTGGATCGCCCTCCTTAAGCAGGAGTTGGTACAGGGAAGGTTCGTTCGACATCGGGTGGGCTTTGTTCGAAAAGTGGACGTGCCCCTCTATGCCTCGGCCTATCGGAATACCGAAGCCCTGGAACCCCTTGACGGACAGGTGCTGAAATTCGTGGAGGGCAATCCCGGTTGTACCCGTCGAGAGATCATGAATGGACTAAATGCTCCGCAGGAGATGGTAGTGGACAGTATCGAACGATTGGACTACACCCTGAACCTTGTTCGTGTTCCGGAGCTCAGGATGGGTGGAGAGTTCAGCTCGGTGAACAGGTACGAATTAATCGACAGGTATCTGCACAGGGAAATCGGGTACGAGGAAGCAAGAGAACACATCATCCTCCAGCATCTCGGGGCATTCGGCCCTACCACGATCAGCGACCTGCGAAGGAGCACCATGTTCCGCATGGAGGATATAGAGAGGGTACTCTCTCGTCATCGCGATCTGGTGGAGAAGATAACCGTGCTCGGGGATGTGGAGATGGTGATGTATCTCTTCAAGGATGATTTAGAGAGGCTGGAGGGCTTTCACCCCAACCCTACAGGTGTGGAGATATATTCACGAATGGACCCGTCCATACGCCATCTCATGCCAGAAATCCGCTCGAGATTCGGGGAAGGATGGTATTCCCCTATCGTGTACAATGGTCGTCCGGTCGGGGTTATAATACACTGGAGCATGAGCGATGCCATCGATGTGCGGGAGGTCCTGCTTCAGGAGGGATTCGAGGATGACCATCCTTCGGAGCTTGCAAGGGCACTGAACGATTTCATGAGGTTTTACAGGGAAACGGGAAACGACATCCTCAGAATACGCCGCTTAGGACGAAAGGAGATAAAGGGCCTGGGCAAGGAAATACTCCACGCCTTCACAATGGAAGGATTCAAGCGGATTCATTCCTGGCTGGTTTCCGGTGAGATCGTGAGGCGCTCGTTTAACCCGGATGAACTGCTTTCCTACGTTTTCTACAGGCAGCACCTTCACAGGGACAGTCTTTTCGATAACTCGTATGAAGCAATCGATGCCATGGGAGGGTTCAGGAACAACTTCGAACTTCAGCTCAGGCTCAGGAATCCCGAGCCGATCCAGGCGGCAATCAGGAGACATAAATTGGTGAGCGGCATCGCACTCCCGCCTTACGTGCTCTATATGACAATGGAGCAGGCGGGTATCTATCAGAAAGCTAAAAGCGTTCCACTTACCCGGGAGATGGAAGAGGTCCTCCGCGCCCTGAGGAGCAGGATGCACTACAAGGAGATATTCATCCGCACCTCGCTCCCACCTTCAAGGTTCAGGGAGACTCTCAAGAAGCTCAGGGACGGCCTCTACATCCTCAGGCTTCCATGGAGCTTTTACATGCGGGTACCCCAGGTGGAGATTAGCCCCGAAGAAGCAAGAAAATGGGTACTCGGGAAGGCGATGGATTCCCTTGGGATTGTAACAGCGGAGAGGCTTTACGGGTACTTCAAGGGTGCCTTCCGCATGCGGGAGATCAGGGAGTTCCTCAGGGAGATGGAAAAGAACGACTACCTTGCCAAGGGCTTCCTGAACAGGAGGAACGAATCCCTTTACTACATCATCAAGGAGGACATCAGGAAGGTGCTGCAGCATCCATTCCGTCAGGAATTTGTGCTCAGCCCGCAGGACCGGCTCTTCCATTATTTAGCCCAGGATGTCAGGGCGAGATTCGGGATGGGAGCATGCTATGTGGTCTTCCGCGGCACAAGGATGACCGGGGCCTTCAAGACACGAAAGCAAGGTCGGTTCATCACAATCAGGGAATTTGTTGGTGGGAAGGAGGAGAAGAGGATAGTCAGGTACTGGGGGAGTGTGAATAATTTTGTGCTGCTGTGGGACTAAGTTGGAGGGTGGTCTGGCGGACGGTGGGGGTATCGGGTTGTTTAATGGGCGGGGGGATAAACCACGGAGTTGCACGGATGCAGCGGATCGACACAGTTCGTATAATCACATACATATTGGATAGGAACGATCATTCTCAACAATGTTTAAGCAACTCGTTCCTGAAGGTTCTCATCTGCCGTATAGTTCTTTCAATGAATGATTCGAGGTTCGTCTCTTTGAGGTCATAAAACCTCAGATCGATGTTTCTAAGGGTCGTTTTATAGGATAGAATGAGATGTTCCTCACCAGTGATGTCTATGACCTTATCGATCAATGATGCAAGCTTTTCCTGTTTTTCGAATGATGCGGGTTCTACCCTTTTGAGGAGGCGAGATACATCATAAAAATACTTCAGTCCCTTCCTTGAGGCATAGGTCAATAATTTACCCACGAACATCCTCTCTGTAGAATAGAATCCAAGCTCACCTTCATATTCGAGATTGACTGGGAGTTCAACGAAATCAAGGTCTATCTTCGAATAAATCGGTTTATAGGTCACCAGAGTGAGGTTCATGTGATACCTACTAGTGGATGCAAGTCCTTTTTTCCTTATCTCATAACTCTTCAATATACCTTTCTTTACAACTGAATCAAGTATCCCGATAATAAATTCTGCGACCTCTTCAACTTCTTCAAAATACTTCTTGTCAATATCGAAATCGAGATCTTCGGATTCCCTGTGATTGTTCAGGTGATGAATCGCCAGGGCAGTACCCCCTTTGAGCACGAGGCCGTATGGATTGTATTTTCTGAGTTCCTGCAGGATACTGTCAAGAAGTTCTGTAATTCTCGCCATGGTATCAAACCCCGTAATCCTCAAATTGTTCTTCCACTGATTCATCCTCTGTAAATTGGGGATACGATGCGGGTGATTCAACGAACATGGTCCCATACTCTTTCAGCATGGACTTCCATGTTCGGATAAGAGATTCATCCTTCAGTTCACGTGCATCTTTGATTATCTGTTCATTTGTGGCAAAATAAATCCCGGTGGTGGTATCAATATAACTCTTCCGCCCTTTCATGGACCTGACTCTTACAAACGTAACTTTTTTTCCCTGGTAATGAATCGAGCCCTTCAACGTCGTATTCATCACAATGATGTGTTTGGAATCGTAGAACCATCCGAAACCATTATGTTTCAATGCCTCGTGACCTGTGATGTAATAAATATATAATATATCCAAAAACGGGTATGAAGTTCTGGATTCACCGGCATAGACCTGACACAGGCTCTCCAATGCCGAGATCTTCTTCCCAAGATTTCCCCGCAGATATCGCTTCTCGTTTTCACTGAGCCGGGTCCCTTGTGCCAATTTTTCAATTATCTGCAACTGAACCGGTTTGAATAATATTTCTGACAATTTCGGATGTCGATATAGAGTTTCTATAGTGCTTTTGGCAAGCATAGGATATGAAAGCATCCTCGATTATATATAGTTTTTGCAAGTTTAACAGGAGGTTTTCGCAAACTCTAAAGGAAATGAGGTTGCATGGGGTAGATGGTATGATTTTTGCAGGGGTTGCGGTTTTTACTCGCCGAAGTGTTAGGGCACGGCGTCAAAAGAGCCATCCGATGAACTTCCCTCCCATGCCGTATCCGGTCTATCCACCACAGTATCAGCGGTATCACGAACCTCCGCCCTTCCCCTCACAGCAGGGCAACCCACCGGACTCACAGAGAGAGGAGGATGCGAGAGCGGTTCAGGAGAAGGGGGACGACCCAGGGGGACGATCAAACAGGATAAACTGGAAGAGTGCAGAGCATCGGGATGGAAGTTTCACCCCGCCCACTCGCTCTCCCCCATCTAACACCTGAACCGCATCGTTCTATTCTGTCCTTTGGAGTCCGCAGCTTGCTCCTTTTGCAAAAAACTTATTAAGACGCACCCCATACGCATTACATGGTGATACAAATGACGAGCGTACAGATAAACGCCAGAACATCACAAATACTATTGGACGAGATTGACACAATCGTAGAAAAGGGCCTTTTTCGAAATAGGACCGAAGCTATTAACGAAGCTTTGAGAATGTTGGTTCGTCGTTATAAAGTGATGAAGGTCGCAGCACAAATTGAATCCATGTCCCTAAAAGATAGCACTGAGAAGAGTCTGACAGAGGCACTGCTCAGTTCCAGAGAAGAGGAAGACTCATGAGCGAATATCTCGATACCAGCGTGGTTGTGAAGTGGTTCAAGAAAAAGGAAATAGACCATTTACAGGCATTGCGATTGTTAACCAGAATTAAGGCATTTGAAACCGAGTTTGTGATGTCAGAATATGGACTTTTAGAATTAGTAAGAGCTCTAAAAAAAGCGGATTACCCAAAACACAAAATCGATATCGCCTTTCAAAGTGTTCACGACCTTTATGAAATCAATGCTCTGAAAAGGGTTCCAATGGAAGACACGTTATTTCTGGCAAAAGATATTGAGATCGCACTGAATCTCTATGCCAGTGATGCTTTACACCTCGCATCCGCGATACAACATGGATGTCGAATATTCTGGTCCGCAGACAAGCATCATTTGAAAAACTCCACCAGGATTCTCATGGAAAAATACAACATGAAAGTAAAATCTCTTGATGAGATCAAAAATCAACCACAATCAAACAATTTTCCTAAAGGGGTACAAAATAAATGATTAAAATGGATTAAAAAAAATATGCAGTGCATTGAGATGGAAGTTCCACCCCGCCCACTCGCTTTCCCCCGTCTAACACCTGAACCTTATCTCTCTCTTCATCCCAGGCATTCTTATCCTACATTCCTTCAACTCGAAAATAATCCAACTGATTGTCCCCACGACGGACAACAAGAACGCCGCAACAATGGTCACCCTCTTCCCGAAATAATAAGCAATGGTCCCGCCTATTATGGCACCCAGGATCATGGACATGGAGATTATGGAATGCAGCATCCCGGTAGCTGTGGCACGCTCGACATTCTGCTCAGTCACGTACTTCAGCGATCCCACATAAAGGAAAGACCAGGATCCAGCCAGAAGAAGCTGCATGGGAAGGAACTGCCACCAGACCGTTGCAGAGAAGAACAGGAAGAATACGAGCACGGAAAGCAGAAGTCCCGCTGTAACAAGCCTGCGTGAGGAATACCTGTCTGTAAGGAAGAACATGTAGAAGAACTGGGAAATGGCGTTCATGGCATGTATCACCCCGATCCAGAAAACCGTGGCTCCCAGGTCAAGCAAATAAAGCGGGAAGATGACCCAGATCGCATGTGCCCCGGAATGTCTCATCAGGAATGAGAAATACACCATCTTATTCCTCTTGATCACCTCCACAGGGAAGAACGGTATCTTCTGCCTGACACTCTCCACCGGCGGAATGTGAACAGCGATAATCAGGGAGATCACGAAGAGAAGTGAAGAAAAAAGAAAAGCATAGCGTATCTCCATGAGATATCCGATGTATCCTGCGATTAAGGCACCGAAGCCGAAACCCATGGAACCGAAGGAACTGAACTTCCCCATCTTCTTCCGAGCCTCATAGACATAGGCCACCAATGCCGCGGGGTAGATGCCGATGGAGAAACCAGCCAGTGCACGGACCACTAACAGGCTCCAGAAATCCCAGACAATTGCCTGAAGCCCGAAGATTATAGAAGAAACAGCAAAACCGATATAGAGGAATCTCTTTCGCCCGACCCTGTCCGAGAGGATGCCGAAGGAGTAGGAGGAAAAGAGGAGGGCTATCCCATAGATGGCGAACAACACCCCGATATCGAACTCGTTCAGCCCCAGATCCTCTTCCGCAAAGATTGGCACATAGAACCACGATGCAAATATTGCGGCATTGGCAAAGAAGAAGATGAGATTGACCCGCATTGCCCAGGCGTTTTGTAGCGGGATTATTAAGTTATCTTTTGCCTGCTTCCAGTAGATTCTTAAATAGTTAAAAGCATATTCTATCTGTTCTCTGCCCTTGTAAAGATTATAGGTCGTCTCTGGATTCTCATCAACATTGCTTAGGAGGGGCATCTTTCCAAATCTTTCCCTCTCCTGATAATACATTTCGGCAGTCTTTCCGCCTTCCTCTACAGCCTGCAAAACATCCGAAGGATTAATAATTTCCTGAAATTCCGTCGAGCACATGACCCTCAATCCTCGCTTCGAGCCCTCGCCAAGGACCAAGGACATCCGTTATGCAATCCGGGATGTGGTGGTGGTGGCCAACAAGCTGAAGAAAGCGGGCCACAATATCCTTCATCTCAATATCGGGGACCCCAATGCCTATGATTTCGACACCCCGGAGCACATCAAGGAAGGTGCTATTAAAGGGATCACCGAAGGCCACAACGGCTACGCCCCCTCTGAAGGCATCCGGGTGCTCGGGGAGGCCATCTCTACCAAGGAACAAAAGGACGGGCGGGATATCTGGACAGATGATGTGCTGGTTACCGCTGGTGTTACCGAGGGGCTTCAGATGCTCTTTGCCAACCTCGAGGGAAAAAGGGCACTTATCCCCGCCCCGGTCTATCCTCCTTACACGACCTATGCGAAGTTCTACGGGGCCGTTCCAGTGGAGTATCCCGGGGTGGAGGAACTGGACTGGCAGCCGGACATCGATTTCATCCGCCGCACGCTTGAAAAGGACACAAAGAAGGAGATCGCGGCACTCTGCATCATCAATCCCAATAATCCCACCGGGGCATTCTATCCCGAGAAAACCGTGAGGGAACTCATGGCCATTGCTGGCGAGTACGGGCTCATGGTGATTTCCGACGAGATCTACGACCTTATGCTCTATGACCGGGATGTGGTCAAGCCCGCAACTCATGGGAAGGATGCGGATGTGCCCCTCATAATCCTCAACGGGATATCCAAGGTCTATTTTGCCCCTGGATGGAGGATAGGATACATGGCCTTCCGGGATAATGGGGGGCTAAAGGAGTTCAGGGAGTCGATCCTAAGGCAGGCCAGGGCGCGTCTCTGCCCTAATTTCCCGTGTCAGTATGGCTATCTGGCCGCTCTCCAGGGCCCAAACACTTTTCTTAAGGAAGGCATTGATAGACTGAGGAAGCGCAGGGATTACTCGGTGAAGCGGATCAATGAGATGGATGGCCTCTCCACAAGGGTACCGGAGGGGGCATTCTACATGTTCCCCAAGATCGGCGACGGAACTGGTGATGACTACGGGTTTGTCATGGACATCCTTCATAACTGCCATGTCCTTTTTGTGCACGGCTCTGGATTCTCCGCGGAATACGGAAAGGGGCACTTCAGGATGGTGTTCCTGCCAGACCCGGATACACTGAAGGAGGCCTTCGATCGGATCGAGGATTACCTGAAGAAAAGGTCGCGAAGAACCTGATGGGATTTTAAGGGCATATCTCGAAGATTTTACAGGATCGTATTATTCCCCTCTCGGATTACAGCCACGAATATCTCGGGTTCGATTCTCACTTCCGAGTCGATGGATTTGGAAATCAAACACCACTTACTGATCTCCTGAAGGATTTTTTCAATCTCTGGCCGATCCCCCTCATCTAATATCCCAATCCTGACCTTGATGTGAATGGATGTAAATCGGAGTGCACCTTCGCTCATTTGTGCTGTTCCCCTGGCCTCACTTTCATAGGATCTTATGGTAATCTTTTTCATGGCGGCAAGCCAGAGAAATGTGGTCATTGTACACACCTCAACCGCTCCGACAAACAGGTCTTCGGGTGACCAGATGCCAGGATGCCCCCCGAACTCGGGGGCACAAGCCACTGGGATATCCGGCTTATCTTCGCAACGAAGAATCCCCTTACGCTCCGTTGTCCATCTCAGTTGGGTTCTGTAATAATGCTTGATTGGCTCGAATTTCATGGAATCACCTCGATATCAAAACTCCGGCACCATTCCCTTCACCTGCTCGTGGGTGAACACCGGCCCGTGCTTGCACACATACACATCCCCGATATTACATCTCCCGCACTTACCTATACCGCACTTCATCCTGTTCTCTAACGTGGTATAGATCTGGCTGGGTCTCCACCCGAGCCTATCCAATGCCTGAGTTATAAACTTGATCGCTATCGGTGGGCCGCACGTCACAACAATCGCG
>DAOVMN010000049.1 GCA_030630685.1 Thermoplasmata archaeon
GACCATGACCAAAATGGTCGAGCTGAAGGAGGAGATGAAGGCCCAGAAGATAAAAGAGTTCCAGGAGACCGAGCTGAGGACAAAGGAGCTGGAAAAGCAGGCGGAAGTGGAGAAAGCAAGGATCGAGGCCGAAAAGGCAAAGTACGATCTGGATACCTTCAAGGAGGCGGAGGAACGGGAGAGGGAGCACCAGATCAAGACCATGGGGCAGTACTCCAAGGTTTTAGGCGGGGCGAAAGGGAAGACGGAGTTAGGCGGACGAATCTGTATGCACTGCGGAAGGGACGTGGACCCGGAGTGGAAGGTCTGTGCATACTGCGGAAAGAAACTGGAATGAAGGAAGTGAATATCATGGAAACAGCAATTAAAGGGAGAATCGAGGAATTGGAGGGCAAAGTCAATTCTCTCGGCACTGATGTGCTGATGATCAAAAGTCTCTTGGGTGCCGAACTCGATAAAAAAGACGCCAAGGCCTGGAACAGGTTAGAAGAGATCGGCAAAGAGATCAGCCAGAATTGGCACAGCAAAAAGACAAGCTGGCAGATTATTTCAGAAGGAAGGAGATGAAGGAGTATGTTAATTTGTTATACCAATAACGGTGATAACATGGAAATTGAACCAAAAGAATTTTGGGATGATATGCAATGTGGAAGAGAGCATTATTCCGAGCTTGTCAAAAAATATCCTGATAAATGGATTGCAATAGTTGATAAGAGCGTAGTAGCTGTTAGTGAAGGAATAAATGAGGGGTTAGTTTTTGATTTAAGAAAAATAACAAAAATAACAAAAAACCCAAAAATTTGTTATAATTGTTATAGGAGAGAAACATGATAAAAACAAATCCGTTTACACCAAAATCAGGCTGGGAACCCAAGGTATTTGCAGGTAGAGCCGATGAGTTCCATTTCTTTGAAAAAAAGTTGCAAGAGGCTAAGAATAGGCTCAGGGGCTGTGATGCTGTTTATGTGGCTGTTGCATATCTGTTCAATGTCAAGCTGATAACTCTCGATGAACAGCAGAAGGAGCGATCAAAGGGTTTGATTGAGGCAATGACACCTATGGAGGAGATCGTATGAGAAAACCATATCCTTGGATTGGTGCAGTAATTGGTGGATTTGTTGGTTTGATGATATCAACAGTCTTCCTTATATTATTTGTACCCATTGGTTATGGAATAGGCACGCTTTTTGCAATAGGAGCAGAAAAAAGAGCAGAAAGAAGAAGAGCGATAGAAAGGATGGAAAGAGAAATAAGAGAGGGGAAAAGAAAAATAATAGAATTCCGAGCTAAAATAGCACAATGGAAATCGGAAGGTTACAATGTGTCTGAATTGGAGGAGAAAGCGATGAAAGAATGCGATTGGGAGTTCGAGATACAAGAAGAAAGGATCCAAAGAAGACTAATCTCAGTGGGAGGACGAATAGACTCATTGTATATAGAAGCAAGACAATGGGCAGGTTTAAAGATTCCAAAGAAACTGAATGAGGGGGAGAACAAATATTCATGGCTAAAAGCGAGGCTTAGTGGGAACAAATTTTCATTGCTAAAAGCAATGTTCAAGGAATACGAAAGGAAGATTAACAGACTAAAACAGATCGAAGAAAAACTAAACTCATTGCATGTAAAAGCAAAACAATGGATGGAAGAAGGCTATGTTGGATTTGCATTTCCTTTAATAGACGATAAATTAAAGGACCCAAGAAAAGTGGATGAGGTAGCGAGAGAATTTTCATCGCTAAAAGTGATGTTCAAGGAATACGAAAGGAAGATCGATAGACTAAAAGAAATCGAAGGAGAACTAAATTCATTGTATGTAAAAGCAAAACAATGGAGTGAGGAAGGATATATTGTCTTGGCATTTCCTTCAATAAGAGATAAATTAAAGGACCCAACAAAAGTGGATGAGATAGAGGACGAATTTTCATCGCTAAAAGCGATGTTCGAGGAATACCAAAGGAAGATCGAGAGACTAAAACAAATCGAGGGAGAACTAAATTCATTAGGTGTGAAAGGACTTGATCCAGAAATTCACTCAATAAGAGAGAGGTTAAATGACCCGGGAAAACTGAATGAGATAGAGAGGGAGCTTTCATCGCTAAAAGCAATACAAGCCTGTGAGGAGAATATACAAAAAGCAATGGCGGTTATTTTTCCGGGAGATGCTGAGGAGATATTGAATCAAGCAAAACACGCAATTAAAAATAATAATTTCGAAAAATCGCTATCGCTCACAGAATCGTGCATGGGAGAGATAGAAAACACCAAACGACAAGCAGACCCTATATTATCAATCTCGTTTCCAAGCGAAGGGCTTCAGGGTGGTGTTTGGAATAGATGCCGGGTGGGAGTAACCAATGCTGGTAAAGCCCACGCAGTTAAGGTAAATATCGGTACGACAAACCTCCAAATGCAGAAGATGCCTACTATCCCATTGATAAAAGCAGGGGAATCAAAAGAAATTGAAATCGCTATAACATTATCCGCAAGTGGAAGTGTTTTTGCCATTACCAATTTCATGTATCAGAGAGCGTATGATAACAAACGATACAAAACTCAAACCCAGCAATGGCTCGATATCGGGGGTGCCGCTGCCCCCACCACGATGCCCGCCAAACAGACCACGAACCTGAAGGTTCTCTGCGAGACAGAGAACTTCCGTGGATTCATCAGGGCGAAGATCGCTGTCTTTAACAACACAGGTGCTGTGATCACCGATTCCAGACTTAGACTTATCACCGACAACAAAGTGCTGCGCTTCGATCATGTGGAGCCGGCCTACATCACCCATGGCCAGGAGATCGAACTCGGGAATATTAATCGTCGGGAGAAGAAGACCGTGGCAATCTATCTCGACCCCATGATGTGCACCACAACCGGCCTGGACGCCACCTTCACCTGCAGGGACATCAAGGGAAATATCCAGATGGAGAAGATGCGGAAGAAAGGGGTCATTGTGGTCTGTCCAATATTCTTTACCGAGGATATCGCTAATCCTGCCATGCTGAAAAATCTGGTTGCAAATGTGCTGAAGCAGCAGGACAGCAAGATTTTCAATATTCCCCAGAGTCTCAAACCTGTGGAGGCCTTCGAGGTCGCCAAATCGGCAGTGAGCGGGCGGAGTGTGAACTTCGTGCGGGAGTTTTCCACCCCAACGCCCTACCAGGGGGAAGCGTGGTATTATGCCGTTACCAAGGGCACGAGGATGCAGATGGTGATCAAGGTCGCGGTGCGGGAGGACACCAACTCCATCGAGATATTCGCTGCCTCACAGTCCGAGGAAGCTCTGACGGGGCTGCTGGCAGAACTCGGGCACGACCTGACAAACAAGTTGAAGGAGAAAGGAATGCCCGCTGTTCAGGTCACCAATGTTACAATCAAGGACAGCATTATCCATAAGAGTTCGCTGCTGTTCGGAGAGGGTCCTGGTAATGTGCCCGACCTCAATATCTCGGATTCGATAATCCACAAAACTCAAATTGGCGGAGAGAAAATTGATAAAACGGAAAAAATTCCAAAGAAGCCAGACAATAAGTTCCCTTTATGAAGTGTCTACAAATCCCACAACTTCTATGTGCCTTCCATTATTCCTTAGAGTGAGACCTTTATAGATCCTTCCCATGTTTTCCCTCCGTTAGGATATATATCAGCGATTCATGGACTCTGTAATCATTCAATTCTTCCCCTTCAACAATCGCCTTATCGCCTTCAAAACGTATGCGGATCTTATCTTTGAATCTTTCCTTTACTTTTGCCCGAAGTGCATCTATCTTAGATCTATCTACTCTGATACTAAGGCTTTCACGGGTAAAACTTCTAAGCACCATTTCAAACCCTCCGTTTTCTATTCTATTCATTTTCCGATATTTTTGGTAGCAGTCATTATGATAATAGTTGGCTTTGGCTCTGGGAGTTCTGTTACCGATGTAGCTTACTTCCAAATTCTATAAAATAGTTTTCGGTTGCTTAAAGATTCATTGAAAAAGTTAAACAACCTGAACAACCTATTTTTCACCATGAGCGCCTATTCCCAGATCATTAACATCCAACTGCGCAGCCTGAAACCTGCTCATTACAAACAAATAATCGCTCTATGGCAGAGGGCAGAACTACCTTCACGCCCCTCAGGCCGGGATTCAGAGGATGAAATAAAGAATCAGATGAAAAGGGATCCCGAGCTATTTATCGGGGCTTTTGAGGATGAGAAGTTAGTAGGGACAATCATAGGAACGGATGATGGAAGAAAGGGCTGGCTCAACCGCATTGCCGTTGACCCGGATTACCGGAGGAAAGGGATCGGAAGGGCACTTGTGGAGGAGTGTGAACGGAGATTCAGGACCCGGGAAAGGAGAATATTCGGTGTCCAGGTGGAGGATTGGAACGAGGACTCCCTCAAATTCTTTGAGGATATCTCCTATGTGTTGCACCGGGAGATTCTCTATCTGAGCAAACGGGAATCCGAGGACGTTTAGGGAGTTCTGCAGAGAAATAAAGTAGCAGATTTTGTTAGGTAACAATCCACCATTTATGCATTCGTGTAATTTGTTCATTCGTGATTCCCAGGTATTGTGCGGAATTTATCACGAATTACACAAATAGACGAATGTCACGAATTTGATTACCACAGATTTCGAGAGGTTATTTTTTGGCAACAACTTAGGGAGTTCAGCAGATTAACTATTTATATGACAATCATACTTTCTTTTAGTGAGGACCATGGAAGACACATCAAAATTAAAAGAGGCCATGTTCTATGAATCCGTAGGCGAAGGCAGGGTCCAGTGCCATCTATGCGCGCGCAATTGTATAATAGCCGAGGGTAGGGTCGGAGCCTGCAGCGTGAGAAAGAACATTGGCGGAAAGCTTTATTCCCTTATCTACGGCCTGGCCTCCGCCGTGGCAACCGATCCTGTCGAGAAGAAGCCCCTTTATCATTTCTTCCCTGGAAGCAGTGTGCTCTCCTTCGGTACGGTTGGCTGCTGCTTCAGATGTGAGTACTGCCAGAACTGGCATATCTCACAGGTGAAACCCGGTGACTACGATCTCCGGGATATCGGGAGGCCGGAGACAATCCCATCCCGGATAAGAAGGGATGCCTGTGATGGAGTGGCCTTCACCTACAACGAGCCAACTATCTGGTACGAGTTCGCTTACGATGCCTCCAAGATCGTGAAGGAGCATGGTTACTACACCATTTTCGTTACAAACGGCTACATGAACCCGGAACCCTTAAGGGAACTTGCCCCCTATCTCGATGCAATGAATATCGACCTGAAGTGCTTCAGGGACGAGCTTTACATGAAGATGAGCAAGGCACATATTCAGCCCGTGCTGGACACCCTCGTCCTGGCAAGGGAACTCGGGATCCATATAGAGGTCACCAACCTGATCGTTCCTGAGTTCAATGACGACCCGAAGGACCTGAAGAACCTCTCGGAGTGGATCGTGGAGAACCTCGGCCCGGATGTGCCCATCCACTTCACACGCTACCATCCCGATTATCACTATGACGCACCTCCCACGCCCTTAAAGACCCTCATCCAGGCCTATGAGACTGCTAAAAATGCGGGACTGAACTATGTGTACTTAGGGAATATCATGAAAACGGAATACGAGAACACCCGATGCCCCACATGTTCCACACTGCTTGTAAAGAGGAGGGTGTTTTTCGTGGAACGGCTCTACCAGATTAAAGAGGATAAGGTTTTGTGTCCCAAGTGTGGTACGGAGATACCGATCGTGGATCATAGAAGGAAGGTTATTTAGCATAGAAGGAAGGTTATTTAGCCCTATTTTTATTCCAACTACGGACCGTGCTCGATCTTTTCTGCGGCGGGCCGGGGGTTGATAAAGCGGTCTATCTCTTCGAGCGAGAGATTGTGGTAGTGGGGGTGGCTAAGGCATTGAGATAGGGGATGTTTGCAGGTGAACATTTTCATCACAAAGATTAGATGGACTGGAGATTTGATAAGAAGATTGGTATGATGTTTTGACAGCCGTGTTAATCATTCCTGCTATCTGTTACATCATAGCACTGTTTGTTCGGATTTTAGGAAATTGTCGAGACCCTCAACTGCCTGCACTGGGTTGTCTGATGGCGATCAATTATGGTGGTTATGCTCACCCGACTTCGGGTTCTGCGGGATATTGGTCGCTTTGGATGTTAATCTTTATATATCTGAAACCCCTTACTAAAGGCATGAAGTACACAGACAAACCAGAGGCGGAAGTGGGATGAAAGAGGATATTCTAAATTGGTGGGAGAAGGCAAAGAGCGATCTAAAATTGGGTCGAAAGGATGCTGTGACGAAGGGACTGAAAGATTTCAAAATCAGGGTAAGTCGAGAGTTCACCATTAAAAAAATGATCCTCTTTGGCAGTATGGCTACGGGAGAAGCTCATAAAGACAGCGATATCGATCTGATCATTGTTTCACAGAGTTTTAGAAAAGCAAGTTTCTGGAAACAAGCTATAGCACTGTATGATTACTGGGATTTGGACTATCCTGTGGATTTTTTGTGCCTCACGCCCGAGGAATTCGAGAAGAGAAGAAAACAGGTAAATATCGTGAGTGAGGCGGTAAAGGAGGGCATTGAAATTACCTGAGGTTTGGACATGATAATAAATGCCATTGTGGAGATTGCATGAGGCGTGGGGGGTGGGGCAGGGGAACCGTGTCTGGGATCGAAGGCGGGGCGGGGGGGGGCACTTACTGGTGGACGGTAGAAGCAAAAGATGGTGGTACGTGTAAAAGAGAAGATTGGAACTCCTCCCGTCAACTTTAAAAAGGAAAATCTTCTTTGGATAACCATGACTGAGAAACTATGGGAACCATCCGAACAGCAACTAAAAACGGCCAACATGACTCGCTACATGAACCACCTCAAGGAGAAACACAACCTCACCTTCAACTCCTACGACGAACTCTACGACTGGTCTATCAACAATCGTGCAGCCTTCTGGGCCTCGCTCTGGGATTTCGGCAATGTGATCTATTCCAGGCCCTACGATACCGTGCTTGAAAACCCGGACGACATGCTGAACTCGATATGGTTCCCGGGTGCGAGGATGAACTATGCCGAGAACCTCCTCCGCTTCAGGGATGACCATCCCGCACTGGTATTCAAGAGTGAGAACCTGGATCGCGATGCCGTGACCATGACATACAGGGAGCTGTACGAGGAAGTCGCACGCTTAGCAAAGGCCCTGCGCCGCGAGGGAGTGGGGATCGGGGACCGAGTTGTCGGGTTCATGCCCAACATGATCGAGACGATCGTTGCCTTTTTGGCGGCTTCGAGCATCGGGGCGATCTGGTCGTCCTGCTCCCCGGACTTCGGGTTCCGTGGGGTACTGGACAGATTCGGGCAGATAAAACCGAAAATATTGTTCGTAGCAGACGGATATTTCTATAACGGCAAGACATTCGACCTGCGCCCCAGGGTTTCCGAGATCCTGAAAGCGCTTCCCTCCATCGAGAAGGTTGTGGTTGTACCCTATGTCGATCCCGAACCGGATATCGGCCGGATACCGAATTCGATTCTTTATGAAGACTTCCTAACCGGAGAAAGCAAAGAAAGGGGTGAGGAGATCGAGTTCGAGCAATTGCCCTTTGACCACCCGCTTTACATCCTGTACTCCTCCGGCACGACAGGTGTGCCCAAGTGCATGGTTCACGGTGCAGGCGGAAGTCTACTGCAGCACATCAAGGAGCTAATGCTTCACTCGAATCTCAAGCGGGAGGATAAGATATTCTATTTTACGACCTGCGGCTGGATGATGTGGAACTGGCTTATCTCCTCCCTGACAGTGGAGGCTACCGTCCTCCTGTTCGACGGCTCGCCGTTCTATCCCGATTCCGGTGCGTTATGGGATTTCGCAGAGAAGCAGGGTATGACCATCTTCGGTACCAGTGCAAAATATCTGGCTGCCGTGGAAAAAGATGGGCTGAGGCCTGGTGAGAAGTACGATCTGAACAAGTTAAAGGCCATTTTATCCACAGGCTCACCGCTTTCCATCGAGAGCTTCGAATTCGTGTATCGCGATATCAAGCAGGACCTTGTTCTCTCATCCATCTCAGGAGGCTCGGACATTGTTTCATGCTTTGCCCTCGGTAACCCGATCGGACCGGTGTGGGCCGGTGAGCTGCAGTGCAGGGGGCTGGGGATAAAAGTGGATGTATTCGATGAAAAGGGGAATTCGATCAAGGGAAAAAAGGGTGAACTGGTCTGCAAGGCTTCCTTTCCGTCGCAGCCCATCTATTTCTGGGATGACGAGGACAAGAAAAAATACAGGCACGCTTATTTCGAGGTGTATCCGAATGTCTGGCATCACGGGGACTATGCTGAGCTTACGGAACACAACGGCATGATCATCTACGGCCGATCGGATGCCACCCTGAACCCGGGCGGAGTGCGGATCGGCACTGCGGAGATCTACCGCCCGGTGGAGGCGATGGAGGAGATAATGGACAGCGTGGTTGTCGGCCAGAACTGGGATGACGATGTAAGGGTAATATTATTCGTGAAACTGGTGGGGGGGGTCGAGCTGGACGAGGAGCTGATGAAGAAAATCAAGAGGATTATCAGGACGAACTGTACGCCAAGGCATGTTCCGGCAAAGATCATTGCGATCGATGATATTCCCTACACGATAAGCGGTAAGAAAGTCGAGCTGGCTGTGCAGAAGGTCATCCAGAACGAGGAAGTGTTGAACAGGGATGCGCTTAAGAACCCTGAGGCGCTGGAATTGTACAGGGATTTGGAGGAGTTGAGGAGTTGAGAATGTTTTTCGAATCCGAGACTTTTTTTATTTCTTCGGGTCTTTTTGTTTATCGTTTGGAGATGCATTCATCACGAATTCCACAAATAGACGAATGTCACGAATCTGCCAGGGTTAGTTTACGATGCGAGTGTTTCACCTCCTGATATTCGTGTAATTTGTTCATTCGTGCCATTTGTGATCTCATGGCTCTGGAGGTTCACTTAGCTACTTTCCCGAAAAAATTAAAGAGTCTCTTGAATCCTTCCATAAGTTTTTTATACGCTTACCTGAGATTCTTTTCTCAATGATGAAAATGGAAATATTCTTCGGTCAACGGGTCGATATTCAACAAGGTAATGCGGAAGGTTCCTATTTCGGAATATGCCATTCTCTATTTGGCGAGGTGAGTTCATGGTTGGAGTGAGAACAGGGTTAAGGATTGGAGTGCTTCTGGTCATTGCAGCGGCGCTGCTGCTCGTGGTAGTAATCACGTTGATCGTGGTACCTTTTCCACATGCACAGGCAGATAGGGGTTCTCCCAACGTGAATTACGATATCACCCCGAGTTTCGATATCTCACATAAACTGAACGAGAATGATCAGGCTATAGTGTTCTACGGTGATTCATTGTACCTAATCCCGAAGGTGGATGACCCGGATGGCGACAGGATAGTCAAGTACGAATGGACCTTCAAGGTGAATGAAGCAGGGAATAACAATGAAACATCCACAGATAATGATGTTGTCCGTTTCACTGTGGGGGTCGAGCACCTGTACAGTGAAGGGAATGAAAGCCAGCCGGTAATGCCAGAATACAACTCGGGACCGACAAACTATACCCTGACCCTCGAAGCCTGGGACGAATATGGGGATGGTGGAGAACACACTATGGACATCACAGTATATCCCTATGCAAAGCACGTTTTCAACACAACCGTGACGCATGGAACTTATTTACTGGATGCCAATGTTACCCTTATCTGGAGAGGGCTTCCCGAGGAGGCAGCCCCATCAGCAAGCAATATCAGCCCTGAAAGGCCGGTGTTTGTATATGTCAGTAAAACCACCAGCCCCGACATCAACCTGGCAAACAGGGGAGGTATCGGAAACGTCTATGACATCAGGGCTGTTGGCTGTTACCTACAAAACGGTGATGAAGGGTTCATCGAGGCTGAGACCAGCCTTCCATACCTTACCTC
>DAOVMN010000181.1 GCA_030630685.1 Thermoplasmata archaeon
GGCGTGATGCACGAAGTGCTGAGCGCCGGTTGAGCCCGAAGTGTTCGATAAGGCGTGATGCACGAAGTGCTGAGCGCCGGTTGAGCCCGAAGGGCTCGACAAGGCCGGAGCACACAAACCAAACGGAATTTGCAGGTTTTGTAATGCATTTTAAGCTTTGAGCATATTCTGATTAGAGCGTAACAGAACTGATTTAAAACCCTTATGGTCGGTCGGTTTAAAATTGGTGGGACAATGCCTTAACCCGGTGTTCAGGGACTAAACCAAATCTTTGCTGTTAAATGAACATTGATTCTCATTCACCACGGTACGACATAGTACCGCCTTGCCGCAAGAGGGAAGCCTATGGGAAACCTCAAATATCCTGACCCGCGTGCCCGATCCATGAAAGGCTATTTCCCCTTTCCCAACATCAGAAAGGGGCAGGACGCATTCTATAATGAAACCAAAGAAACACTCGGGAAAGAGGGGATCCTCTTCGCCCACGCTCCCACGGGCATCGGGAAGACCGCCGCTGTTTTAGCAGCAGCCCTGGAGGTTGCCATTCCCGAGGGGAAGAAGGTCTTTTTCATGACCCCTAAGCAGTCCCAGCACAGGATCGCCATTGAGACCCTCAGGCAGATCAAGGAGCGCCACAATATCCCGTTGGTGGTATCGGATGTGATCTCCAAGCAGGCCATGTGCCCCAGGGATATCGCCAAGGAGTATCATGTCGTGTTCAACATGCTCTGCGCCCTTCAGATCAAGACCCATCAGTGCCCTTACTATCGAACTGAGGAGAATCTCTTGAACTACCTTTCCTCCACGATTCACCATGTGGAAGAGCTCAAGGAGCTGGCATCTAAGGAAGGAATGTGTCCCCACAGAGCAGCCATCGAGCTTGCCTCGGGTGCTCATGTTCTGGTGTGCGATTACAACTACATATTCTCGGACATCTCTGAGATCATGCTCCAGAGGATCGGGATAGACCTAAAGGATATCATCATCATAGTTGACGAGGCTCATAATCTCTCGGAAAGGATCAGGGACCACCTTTCCGGAAATCTTACCCTTTACCAGCTCAGGGAAGGAGCGAGGACACTGCAGTCCCGGGATAAGGTGCTTTATACCCATCTTATCAGGATCGGGGACTATCTCAACGAGGAGCTCAAGGATCTAAAAGAAGGAGAGGAGAGGGCTGTGGAGAAGGCCTTTTTCATAAAGGGGATCAACCGCACCCTCTCGGAGACCCTGGACGAGAAGATATCCCTTGGGGAGTTCCTCGATCGTCTGAGATCCTTGGGGGAGATTGAGTTACAGCAAAAGCATTCCCACACCCTGATCGGGATCGTGGAGTTCATCCTGGGCTGGCTCTCGAGTTCGGCCACTGTCCGGCTCCTCACACGCAAGGAGACACCGGCACTGAGATACCAGCTTTTAGACCCCTCGGTGATGTCCCTTCCCATCCTGAAGAAGGTGCATTCCGCAGTATTTATGAGCGGCACCCTTTATCCCACTTCCATGTACGCCGATGTCCTGGGAGCAATGGGGACCGGAAAGCCAGTGCTGTGCAGGGAATATTGCTCACCATTCCCGCCGGAGAACCGACGAATCGTGGTCTCCACCTCGGTCAACACCAGATACATAGAAAGAGGAGAGCCTATGTACAGGTCCATCTCAAAGCAGATATCGGATGTAGCGAATGCGGTCTACGAGAACACCGCGGTATTCTTTCCCTCGTATCATCTCCTCGAGCAGGTATGGGGATTATTCCCGATCAACCCCATGTGGCGAATCTACAAGGAACAGCGGGGTATGAGCAAGGAGCAGAGGACCGAACTCTTCGCACAGATGACCAGGCACCACGGAAACTATCGTGCAATGCTGTGGGGTGTCCAGGCCGGCTCCCTTTCCGAGGGGATGGATTACTCGGGCAATGCGCTGAAGACCATCATTGTGGTGGGCCTTCCGCTGGTACCGCCTTCGCTTTTCGTGGAACAGCTCATCGGGTATTATTCTCGCAAGTTCGGCAGGGACAGGGGGCGGATGTATGCCTATGTCTATCCCGCTGTTAACAAGGTGCTGCAGGCGGCGGGAAGGGGGATACGCTCTGAGAAGGATGTCGGCATTATCGTGCTGATGGATAACCGGTTCGAGAAGCCGATGTATAAGGGATGCTTTCCCCCGGAGTATGAGATCCTTTACGCGGATGATCCCGCGGATGTATGCAGGGGATTTTTTGCAGGGCTGCGGCAGAAGGGTGGTAGGGGGAAATGAAAAGATAGTATCCCGCTCAGGGATGAAATCGAGCTTGAGATTCTCCTTTGAGGAATCGAAGGGATTCTGTTGGCTTTTCCGTCCCTCCAGGAGCCCCATCCCTGACTTCCTTTCGGAATCTGATCCCCTTCTCCTTCATTAAATTCTTGACAAAATTAGGTGGAGTCTTCCATTTCCACAGCCCGTAATAATGTTTATGCCAGGGCAGGTGGTTTATTCGGGGTTGTTGATTTCCGGGGCTTCGAATAATTATGGGATAACACAATGGCCCCTCCGCACACAAAAATTTAATAACACTCCTGTTCATCCGGGAATCATGAAATTCACTGTGCACAGATACTTTTCAGGATTCTGCACATACTCCGTGGAAGCCGAGAATGAGGAAGAGGCTGTTCTGAAGGCAAAACAATTGCCTGTCAACCACAACGAGGTAATGGGGACTCTGATGGACTGGGAGGAAGCGGATGAAGCCCGGAGCGAAACCAGCTGAGGCACTGGCGACCCGGGCACGGAGCAGCGTCAATTACAGTTACTTTACCATCCGACTCACCCGCAGCCGAATCGAGAAGGGATTGATTGCCGTACCCAAGCAGCTTTCCGATATGTTCCCTGATGAGAACTCAGAAATTACAATTTATTCCGGGTTGTCGGGGGAGCCGGAAATCAAAAAGTATTCCTCATTCAGAAGCACAACAAAGGAGAACCGAATTGGAGGAATGAGCCGCTGGTTTACCGAGAGGGGAGTGAAGGCGGGGGATGAGGTGGTTGTGCAGGTGCTCGACAAGGAGAGACACATCTACAGAATCATCCCGGAGGAGGGGTTCATTACTCGGACAAGGGAACTTGAGAAAAAACTTGACAATGCAGAAAAGGAAAAAACTGCATTTCAAAGGATTAGTGACATTGCAGATTGGACACGAACCACAAGAAAGATGGCCTCACTCGGTGAATTTCGGCGCATTGTGGAACAGGAATCTTTAACAAAACGGCAGTATGTGAGGAAAAACTCAAATTCATCTCGCGAGGGGGTGCCGCACCATTTGAGGGCACTTCTTGAGGAGATTTATCAGGGTCACTGTCAGGTTTGTGATTTTACATTTTTCAAAAGAGACGGCAGACCATATTTTGAGATTCACCACATCAACCCGGTGTACGGACATCATCCGAAAAACCTTGTCCTCGTCTGTGCGAATTGCCACAGGCAGTTTGAGTATTCTGATGTTCATCCTTATTTCAATCCAGACAGATGGCTTACCCGTGTTTCCTTTAATGACAGAAAGTTCTCAGTGAAACAGGCATGTTTGCAGATAAAGTATCAGCCTGTAAAGCATGTTTTCACCTGATTTGCAGTAAGCGCTTTTTCTGATGGACCGGGAAGTGGGGCGATGAAGCCAGAATCGAAACCCGCCGAAGTACCGGAGATCCGGGCACAGAGCAGCATCAATTACAGGCACTTCACCCTCAAAACGAACCCCCTCCGCTATGAGGATCTTAAGGACTTTATCGAGTGCTACAATCCCGGAAACCGCCATGACAGGAGAGAGGCAGAGCGATTTAAGGCCTTCGACTATGACGAGCTCATGCAGCGGGACAAGGTGAGCCTTGACATCTTCTGGCTGAAGGACGAGAGCCTTGAGGACTCTGAGAATCTTCCTGACCCCGACACCCTCGCCCGCGGGATCGCAGAGAACCTTGAAGTAGCATTGGAAGAGTTCAGGGGCATCTATGAGGATTTAGAAGGAGAGTGAATGGGAAAGCATAAATCCCCCTTGTTAGCTTGGTGAACATTATTCAACGGACTACACCTCGAACTCCCTGTCTCCCCGGAAATCCGTGACCGGGCATTTCCCAAGGCAGGCCCGGCAGTGTGTGCAGAGTTCGGGTTTGATGTCCACCTTATTCTCCTCGTTTATGAAGAGCGCTCCAGTTGGACACCGTCCGGTACAGATGCCGCACCCAACACACTCCTCTGCCCTGAAAAGGACCTCCACAGCAATGGTTACATTCTTTGCAGCATCCTTCCTGTCTTTCCCTTTTGCGGACAGGCTTCCTTCGGTCGTGAGGGTGAGTAGCTTCCCAATTGTACACACCCCGGTTTCAGCATCGTAGTGCGGGGTACCAAGAACGGTAAGGAGCTTAGAATCCCTTTCCATGCTCAGGGGTCTGGTAAAGACCCCTTCTGCTGTGAGCTCGTCGGTGCAGGATTCATAGGATTCTCCTTTGAGGAATCGAAGGAATTCTGTTGGCTTTTCCGTCCCTCCGGGGGCACCCTCCCGGGTTTTCTGCCTGAATCTGATCCCCTTCTCCTTCATTAAATCCTTGACAAAATTAGGTGGAGTCTTCCATTTCCATAATCCGTAATCGACCCATTCATCTGTGAGCCCATTATCTTCTGCATATTTCCGGAGCAGTTTCTCCCATCTTTCTCCATCCGGGTGCACCTTCCGGATGGCCTCGTAATCCGCCTGGTCCGAGGCGGGACAGAGCCAGCACCCGATCCTTGCGAGGCCCATCTCGTAGAGTGGGTTGTATTCCGCCCTCTTCCAGAAGAGGTAGAGCCAGATGTGCAATGCGGTCCAGTGCTGGATCGGGGAAGCCCCTATCTGTCCTGGTACCCAGGGATTCTTCCACACCTGCGGCTTTCGTGCCCGCTGTGAGGACTCGTAGCTTCGCTGGCCGATGAAGGAAAGCACCCCCTCAGGATATTCCTCCATGATTTTCCGTGTGGTGGGGCCGAGCTTGCACACCTTGCAACACCAGCGGTAATCCTTGGAAGGCGGGCCGAAGTGTCCCACAGCATCCCAGAAGGCGTTCCCCGCTTCTGCCCTGACGAGCTTCAAATCATATCTCTTCACGGTCCTTTCCACGTTCTCGATCGTTTCCGGGAACTCAAGGCCGGTGTCGAGGAAGAGAATATCAGGCCGATAGCCCGCATTCAGGACCAACAGGAGCACGGCAAGGCTGTCCTTCCCACCGCTCAGGGACACCATGACCGGAAGATGGCTGTGCCTATCCACAGTTTTTTTTACGAACGCCACCGCCTCCTTTTCATGGTTCAGGAGGGAGTTCATGGATGCCTTTATTGCATCGGCCC
>DAOVMN010000044.1 GCA_030630685.1 Thermoplasmata archaeon
CCTTTCCCCAATGCTCTATCAGCACTCCGTCAGACCTTATGTATGCGTTGCCTGCAAGGTCCACAAAACCAATGCCTAATTCCTTACAAAGTTCTCTGCCCCGAGAACTGACAAATGGTGCTACGAGCACAGGGTATCCCCCATAGATCTCCGTGGCTCTTTTCAAATACCCTGCAGCCTGCGCTATGATCCGTGGTTCACCGGAGGATTTTACTTCAACCAATAGCTTTTGCGTTTTATGATTAATCGTTAATGAAATAATAACATCAATTTTCCATTTGTTATCTAATAAAGCTTCAACATACTTGGTTTGCCATTGGACGTTCCCGACATCCTCGAACAATTCTTTTATTGCCTGTATGGCTTTGTTTAGTGTGGGATTTTCACTATTTATCAATATTTCACCATTTGGTGAAAATGCCTTATTGTATAAATATTTTCTGGCAGAAACAGACCTATTTGAGAGATTATATATTTTAATTAAGTGGTCACCCACCCTCATCTAACGCCCACCGCCAACATCTCCGCCAATCGGCCATACCCGCTCCAAGTCTACGCTCTCCCCATTCTCTACCCATCCATTCCCTTTTAGGGAAAACATTATATGCATCCCAGAACTCTCCCTGGCCAATGAAGGTCTCAGACATCCTTGAAACAACAGAGGAAACCCGTTTTTCTTTGGAGGTTTATCCGCCCAAGACCTCCGATGCTATTGGTTCACCGCGTATCCAGCAGCACCTCTCCGCCATCTTCGACACACTCGAGCATCTTCGGAGACATAACCCGGCCTTCGTGAGTGTGACCTATAATCCGGAAGGCAAGACCAGGACAACCTCCATCCCCTTAGCGGCAATAATCAAACAAAGGTTCAAGGTAGAATCCGTGGCCCATCTTACCTGCATCGCTACACCAAGGGCAGAGCTGGCAAAAACACTGAATGTCCTGGATTATCTTGAGATCGACAATATCCTTGCCCTTCGGGGGGACAGGCCTCCTAATTTCGTTCCACAGCCGGACGGACTGGAGTATGCCTCCGAGCTTGTGAGGGAGCTCATGCGCCATAACCGTGACTTCTGCATCGGCGTGGCAGGATATCCCGAGGGGCATCTCGAATGCGTGACTGAAACTGGAGAGCGGGACCTGGATGCGGATCTCAAGAATTTCAAAAAAAAGGTCGATCAAGGGGCCTCTTTTTCAATCTCTCAACTTTTCCTTGACAACCAGGTGTACTTTGATTTCGTGAGAAGGGCCAGAAAAGCAGGGGTGGATATCCCGATAATCCCGGGAATTATGCCCATCATGAATCTCAGAACCCTTGACATAATCAAAGGGCTGTGTGGGGCCTCTGTCCCCAAGAACCTGGAGCAAAAGATCGAGAACCACAGGAACGATCCCAAGGAGATCATGGCAATCGGCATTGAACAGGCGATTCACCAGTGCAAACGCCTCATGGACAGGGTACCCTGTATCCATTTCTACACCATGGACAGGTGGGAGCCGACAGGGAGTATCATCGAGGCCCTCAGGTAGTTGCCAACACCACCCGGTTGTCGGCCATAAAAGATATAAGGAATGACCATGAGGGATTCCCTATGCACAAGATCAGACTCATCGCGAACATCCTGATCGTTTCCATCTTGCTCACGATCATTGTAGTAACGGCCGAGGGGGACGACGATGATAATGATGATTGGTACTATGGTGATGCTACGGTTGTCTCCGAAAGTTGGAGCAAAGATAATTACACCCGGGAGGGTGAGTCAACCGAAGTGGACCATCTATTCGAGGGAAGAGTGAATTCAACTATCTTCAATCTCACCTGGACAGATAACGATACCACCGAAGCAAATGTGGGTGGACTCGGGGTACAGAACCAACCCGACAGATTCCGTCTGACCATCGTTTCACCGAACGGAACCGAGTATTCCGAGGAGGCCGAGAGCGATATTAGCTCGGAGGATGGGGTGATTCTCATCGAGATATACCTTGGGATGACCGAGGAGGAGCAGAAAAAAGGAAAAATCAAGGATTTCGAGGCAGGGGATTGGGGGATCACCATCGAATGTGTGGATGCAGGAGATTCCGAGACCACTCTGGGTCAAGTGATAACCCAAGATAATGGAAACGAATGGACACTCTTGGCCACCTATACATACTTCAAAGAGGTGAATGAGTAGCTAATCCAAGAATAAACTGAAGCTAAAAGGAGCTGAGTATTATCCCCCCGCAGAAGAGTAAGGTACTCAAGTATGGTACGGAGGTCCAGTCAAACAGAGATTGGCAGGGAAAGGATGCCAGGGAGAAAAGGGTGATCCGGATTCTTTCCACGGTCTACAAGATGTCGATTACAGATCTTTCAAAGGAACTCAATATGCGAAAGGATTCCCTGAAGCTCGTGCTCAAGAGGATGAGAAAACGAGGGGTGGTGGTTCTGGAGGAAGGAGAAGAAAACGAGACCTTTGTGCGCTACACCGGCTACCCGAAAGGAGAAAAAGTAGAGGTGGACCGGTTCATGTATGGGTAATCCAATTCCCCGAACAACTTAGCAATATTCACGATAACCTCCACAGCCTTCTCCATCGCCTGCACCGGTATCCATTCCTTGACACTGTGGAAGTTCCGTCCTCCGGTGAAAATATTAGGTGTGGGAAGGCCCATGTAGCTAAGCCTTGCCCCATCCGTGCCTCCTCTAATGATGTTGAGCTTAGGCTCGATCCCGGCCATCCTAACCGCCTTTAAGGCATACTCCACGACCCTTGGGTTTTTGTCTATCTGGAACCTCATGTTTTGATACGAGTCCTTTATCTCGAGCTCGAGCTTCACGCCCGGATTCAGGTCAGAGACCTCATCCACCATTTTCTGGAGAAGGACTTTCTTCTCCTTCAATCCCTGCTCCTCGAAGTCCCGGATGAGTACCTTGAGCTCGGAGTAATCCACACCCCCATTACAGTGGTGTGGATGAAGATAACCTTCCCTTTTCTCGGTGGTCTCTGGCGCCATATCTCTGGGAAGGCGGGTAATTAGATCCCCCAGTGCCCGCATGGAGTTCTTCATCTTATCCTTGGCATATCCAGGATGCACGTTGTACCCCTTGAGCTTGAAGGTTGCCATAGCGGCATTGAAGTTCTCGTTCTCCACCTCTCCCAGCCTCCCACCATCGATTGTATAGGCTAAATCCGCACCGAACCTCTTTACATCGAAGTATTTCGTCCCATTCCCTACCTCTTCATCCGGCGTGAAACCGATCCTGATCTTTCCGTGAGGGATCTCGGGATGCTCAGATAAATAATGGAGTGCGGTCATGATCTCTGCCACACCCGCCTTGTCATCCGCTCCAAGAAGCGTGGTTCCGTCGGTGGTGATGATGTCGTTTCCGATATTGTCCTTCAGTACCGGATTCTCGTCCGGGGTAAGGACCAGCCCTTTTTCCTTGTTTATGATTATGTCTCCGCCCTGGTAGTTCTCATGGACAACAGGGTTTACGCCCTTTCCAGGGGCCTCCGGGGAGGTGTCCACATGGGCCAGGAATCCTATCACCGGTGCTTTTTTCCGGGGAGGGAGGTTCGAGGGCAGGGTAGCGGTTACATAGCCATAATCGTCGATCTCGACCTCTTCCAACCCTATCCCGGCTAGTTCTTCCATTAGGAGCCGAAGGAGGTCGAACTGTTTTTGTGTGCTTGGATAGGCATCTTCCACTTCTTCTTTGGACTGGGTATCTATCCTGACGTATCGAAGGAATCGCTCAACTACTTCTTGGGTCATGGCAGGGGAGAAGGCAGGGTTCCTTAATAGGTTTTTTGCTTTGACCGTTTTTGTTCCCCTGCAATACTGCATTTTGGATTAGGCTGTGGTTGTATGAGCAACCGAAGGCATGAGGCGTGAAACGCTGAGTTCCGGATGAACACGAAGTGTTCGTCAAGGCATGAGGAACGAAGTTCCGATTGCCGGATGAGCGACAGCTCGTCAAGGTTGTGAGTTCCGGCTGGGACGAAGTCCCGGTAAGGCATGGGCGAATCCCTCCAAAATTCCAAAGATGCCTTAGCATATAGATATCTCGTTGTTTTAACAGAATCTGGGCGGGACAACCCTTAATAATCAAGATGGAGTCCAACAATCATGCATCCATCCAAGAACGTCTTATTGAAAGATTCGGCATTAGCCGGAAGAAGCATAGTCCTTGGGATCACGGGAAGCATCGCAGCAGTGGAAGCCGTGAAGCTCATCCGGGAACTTTTACGACACGGGGCCGAGGTGATTCCGGTCATGACGCCTGAGGCAACCCGAATTATTCACCCGAACTCCATCGAGTTCGCTGCCGGCATTCCCCCGGTTACGGAGATAACAGGTCAGGTGGAGCACGTGCTTTACTGCGGAGACCAGGAGAGTGCGGTGGACATAGTGCTGATCGCACCGGCTACCGCCAACACCATCTCAAAGATCGCCTGCGGGATCGATGACACCCCGGTAACGACCTTCGCCACCTCCGCCCTGGGAACAGGGATACCGCTCCTTATCGCCCCCTCCATGCACGGTACGATGTACCAGCACCCGATACTCCTTGAGAACATGGATAGGCTGAAGAGTATGGGCATAGGCTTTATCGAGCCCGATGTTGCCGAGGGGAAAGCAAAGATGCCATCCCGGGAGACAGTGGTGGAGCACGTTATACGGAAACTCGCACAACATGGAAATGACATACTTTCCGGGAAGCGAATTCTGATTATCGGGGGGAGCACGGCCCAGCCCCTGGATGAGATGCGCGTCATAACCAATAAAAGCTCAGGAAAGACGACATTCGCACTCGCTATCGAGGGCTTCAGACGAGGGGCAGAGGTGGAGGTGTGGTTTGGCTTGGGCACGACCCGAATGCCGGAATGGATCGAGCGGGTAAAACGCTTCACTACGGTCGAGGACCTTCTCTGGCTTGTTGATAACTCTGAACTTAACCACGACGCCATCATTCTTTGTGCCGCGATCTCGGATTACTCGCCCGAAAAACGGGAAGGAAAGATCCCCTCTGGTCAAAAGGAAATAATGGTAAAGATGACACCTACCCCAAAGGTTATCGACAGGATTCGAGAAAAAGCGAGTGATGCTTTCCTGGTGGGATACAAGGCAGAAGCGGGGATCGGGGAGGACGAACTTCTGAGGCGGACAGAAAAAAGAATGCTAAAAACCGGAAGCAATTTTATGGTAGCCAACCTGCTCGAGGATGTCGGGCCCGATATTACGCGGGTTTATATCCTGGACATTGCGGGAGGAGTGAAACAGGTTAGCGGCACACGGGAGGATACGAGCAGGGTGCTTTTCGATGTCATCTCTGAAAAACTCAAGGAGGGATCAGATTAAATTCTGAACCGGGTGGATTCGGCTTATCGTTCCTGAATAACCTCGGGGATTACTGGCTGACCATTCTCTTACTCATCATCTTTGGTTCGATTTTCACTCTCCTGAGCCTCTACATGAATTACAAGCTGAAAAGGAAACTGGATCAGGTGGACAAAGCCCTCCAAATCATCGGGAAGAACGATCCCATCTGGAGAAAGAACTACCTTCTCATCATCGCCAGACATGCCTTCAGGAAGATCCAGAGGGCATGGTCAGAAAAGGATAGGGGGGCCTTGCGAGCTCTCCTTACAAAAGACCTTTGCATAAAATGGGAGGCGTTGCTCGATAAAATGGATGAGGTGGGGCAGAGGAATATTGTGGACAGGATAACGATCGAGGAAGTACTGATGATCGATGTGAAGGACTTCACAAACGACGATCTTGACCGGTTCACCGCACGGATCAAGGCCAGCGCTGTGAGGTACACTGTGGATACCAAGAACGAATGGGAAGAACCGAAGTGGGACGACGATGCTGACCCCAATCCGGGCATGGAATCAAAGGAGTTCATCGAGTTCTGGACCTTCCAGAGGCATGGGGATTCCTGGAGACTAACGAATGTGGAAAAGGAATGGAAGGAAGGGGATTACACGGATACCGGGCCAGTGCTCAAGGATGAGAAGTACATGGAAAGGGTGGGGAAGGAGTAAGGAGGTAAGGTGAAAAACGTCTCGAAGACCATCTTGATGAGGGGGTATTGAATACTATGCAAAGCACGAGCTGAGAGAAAATGAGGATTTCCCGAGGACCCCAGACATCCTCTTCAAGAAGGAGAAAGTGAACATCAAAGGATATCTTGTAAGGTTTCTAACGGTTTTGGGGCAGATTAGAAACCCAAAAAAGATGAAAACCGAAAACCATATAAAAGAAAAAGGAAGGTACATCAATCATGACTAAAAAATCAGAACAAAAAAACTCTTCAACGAAAAAAGGCATAGAAACAGTGCAAAGTAGACTTAATTCAAGTGAAGAAAAAAGTGAAGAAAAAAAGTCCAAATGGGATGATTTTTTACACCCTCATAAAATCATCCGTGATGCCGTCCATGGAGATATCGAAATTACCAAGCTTGAAACAAAACTTATCGACACGGAGATTTTTCAGCGATTACATGGAATAAAGCAATTAGGTCCCACATATCTGGTTTATCCTGATGCCAAACACACAAGGTTTGAACATTCTCTTGGAGTTTTGTATGTAGCACAAAAAATTATAAATGCAGTAGAAAAAAATTGTAAATATAAAGAAAATATTCTAAAAGAAGAGTTTATTAAAAAGTTAAGCATAAGCAAACACCAATTATTTTCACCATCAAGCCGTGATAAGGTACTGATAAGGTTAACCGCTCTTTTGCATGACGCCGCGCATCTCCCTTTTGGACACACACTTGAAAAAGAAGGGAACTTGTTCAAAAGGTCCCAATGGGCGGATCTGGATAGGTTTCAGTATTTCTTTGAAAATGGTTTTTCAAAGATAATAAAGCAATTCTTGAAGAAGAGAGAAATAGAGGATGGTGATATATCAGAATTCATTGAGGATTTGGGAAAAACCTTACAGGCTATAGAAGGCGTGGATCCTAAAAGTAGTGATGATGAGTTTGCAAAGGACGAAGACGAGGCTATCAGGAAATTGAGGTGGTCTTATGTTGGGGATATTGTTGGCAATACTATTTGTGCCGATCTTTTTGATTATATAATGAGAGATTCGTATTTCACTGGTTTTAAGCTTACATACGACCCACGAATCATAGAAAATTTTGTAATAATCGGAAAAACGAAGAAAGATGCTCGTTTAGCTCTTCTGGGCATCAGAAAGAATATAAAAAGACATGATACAATAAGTTCAGCTTTAAATCTCTTACAACAGCGTTATTATTTGACTGAGACTGTACATCATCATGATGTTAAAAAATCTGCATCGGCAATGGTGATAAACGCCGTGTTTGCTGCATTGAATAAGGCGCATCTGATCTCAAAGAAGGATTTATATGATTTAACTGAGGATGAACTTCTATATAAACTGATAACTGAAACCAAAAAACCAAAAGACCGTGATCAAGAGTTAATTAGTAATACACTACAAAATTTGAGGGCGAGAAAAATCTATAAACCTGTTTATAAAAAGTATTATCAAAAGGACGAAGATAGAATTAAAAAGTTAGTGGAAGACTATAAAGACCCTGAAAGAAGATATAAACTCCAAGAAAAACTTGAAATAAACCACCATTTACCTCCTGGGTCAATAATCATTTATGCATCTAAACAAGAGAAAGGAAAAGAGGCATTAGCAAAATGTGTTTGGGTAGAAAGAGAAGTAGGAGAAATAAAAAGGCTTGAAGAAGTCAACGAGTCCAAAAAACAAGTTGAAATAATAAACAAAAAATACGAAAAATTATGGACTCTATATGTTTTCATGGATAGAGAGAAGATATCTGAATGTCCTTTCTCTAATCATCAGCATCAAACTTATGGAAAATTAGTGGCTGGACGTTGTAAGAAAGTCTTTGGTCCCTTAAATGATATGGAAGATCCCGAGCTTCGTAATGTCTCAGATATAAATGATTCGGTAAAGGAACTTGAAGAGATATATATACAAGAGCGTCATAAAAATACACAGTTGGATCAAGATAAAAAAAGTGAGCTTATAAATATCACCAAAGAATTTCTCAAAAATCCGGAACTCGCCGAAACACGCTACTCCAAATTGGAGAAGAGACCAGAAAAACTTGAAATAGACGACATCTTTGATCTAGGATGGAAGATAGTGGTGGAATAATTAGCAATAACCGAGGGTGAGCTTGATTTGACAAGTAAAAAAATTAGCCCAGTATTTTATGCGCTTGCTAACAGATATTTCGATGATGTTTCCTTATTTGATGAAACCAATCCGAAAAAATTTAAAGAGACAGTAAAAAAGAAACTGTTTGCTCATGTAAACAAAAGTGTGGAGGACTACTTCAGAGAACTGCCCTTTTTATATTTTTCAGTTATTGATATTGATGATAATGATCTTATAAACTTTAAAAAAAACATCAAAGATTTTCTGCTAACTCGAAGAATTAAGAAAGTCAGATGCAGAAAATTGGAGGATATTGAAGGTCTATTAATTCCAAGAAAGGATGAATTTAGTGTAGTTATTAAGAAAATCCATCCGATTCGAATGTTAACCAGCTTAGCACATGAAGTAGGACATACTTATCTCTATAATATATCCAACGATCCACCGACTCCTCTGGGGAGTAAATCAGCCCTCAAATCAAAAGAAGTTTATGATGACTGGGAGAGATTAGCGTATGATGTAGGAAGAGTTCTTCTTCTCCCAGAGAAACCTTTCGTATCGCTTATAAGGAAATCTTATGAAAGCCCTTCTTTGGAAAACTTTTTTAGAATGTATGATGAATTAAAAGTTTCTAAAGATGTATTGGCAATAAGATTATTTCGGGACTTGAAACTATGGGACGCCTATCTTTTCTGGGGATATTTGAAAAACGGCGCCATAATTATTGAGAACAAAGATAAATTTCGGATTCAGGAAGGGAAGTTCAAATACTTTAATTTGAGGGAGGCAATACGTGATAAATGCTTAAAAATCATAATCCCAGATGATAAAAAGAACAAAGAGAATTCACTTAAAAAGACGATAGAAAAGATGAATAAAATAAAGGGGAAAAATGTCAAGTGTAAAAGTAGGAACTTTCCCAAGGATTGTAAGATAGACATAGGAGGCTATAAAAAAAGCGATGGAAAGATATTATTTACAGCTCTACTTTATTGAAAAAGTTATATGTTAACCTACATTCCGCCACCCTTTTAGACGAAGCAAATCACAGAGATAAATTTTTCCTTAAGTTGCAGGTCTCCCCAACGCTCACCATGCCCTCCTCCTTTCCTCCCTGGGGGCCCAGCGTACACCTCAAATATTCCGATTCTTTCCCAGGGAACCTCAATTACCCTTGAACTCGGGTCTCCTCTTCTCCACGAAGGCGGTCATCCCTTCCTTCTGGTCATGGGTCGAGAAGCAGAGGCCGAATGCATCCGCCTCTAAGGAAAGTGCAGAATTTATGTCAACGTCCATCCCTCTGTTTATTGCAGCCTTGGCGAGCCTGACGCTCACCTGGCCCTTGGATGCGATCTCCTTTGCCAGGTTCATGACCTCTTCCATGAGCACGTCAGGAGGTACCATCTTGTTGGCCAGACCGATCCTTAGCGCATCCTCGGCGTTGATAATCCGACCGGTGTAGATGATCTCCTTTGCCATGGCCATGCCCACCCTCCTTGGGAGGCGCTGGGTACCTCCGAATCCCGGTGTCACTCCCAGTCCGACTTCGGGCTGCCCGAACTTCGCCTTCTCCGAGGCATAGATAATGTCGCAGGCGAGAGCCAACTCGGTCCCTCCGCCCAAGGCGAAGCCGTTCACCGCCGCAATAACGGGTTTGGAGAGGTTCTCGACTTGAGTGAAAACGGACTGACCAAGCATACCGAATTTCCTACCTTCAATTGCATCGAGGGGCTGCATTTCAGTGATATCAGCTCCGGCAACAAAGGACTTCCCTGCACCCGTGAGGATAATAACATTCACATCCGGATCCTCGTCCAGTTCATAAAAAGCCTCGCTCAATTCCATCAATGTGGCGGTGTTCAGTGCGTTCAATACTTTTTCTCTATTGATCGTTAGTGTGGCGATTCCGTCCTGTACCTCGACAATCAGGTTCTCGAAACTCATGGTATCGGCTCCGGTGTGCGGGATGGGATTTTCCTTGATAAATATTCTCCCTGCACGTAAGAGTTCAGTAAACTGAAGCGTTGGTAATCATAGAAGTAGAGTCTTCACCGAAAAACTTATCATTTAGATATGTCTATTAGATATCTCATGAAGCGAATTCCATTTACCACAGCAA
>DAOVMN010000290.1 GCA_030630685.1 Thermoplasmata archaeon
ATATAAGCCTTTCGACTGCAAGTTGTGCCTTCTATTCTGGACTTTTTCAAGAACGAAAGAATTTGTAGCCTATAAAACCCATAATGTCAAGTTAGAGCCATTGGAAAAATCCCGGTCATCCAGGAGCACCGAGAACCCGTAATCCTCGTTCCCTGTGCCCCCACCGGATTCCCCGGGAAAGTAACCCCAGGTAAAGTCAGACAGGTCTGCGGCGCAAAGGGCGATCTCCTGCGGGAACGGGAGCATGGAAAGATCGGGTTGTGGAAACATCGGATACGGTAGGGTAAAAGAGCAATATAAAGATTGCGGGAAAGGCGGGGTGGTGTGGGGGAAGGCAGGGTGCAAGGTGCCGCCCCACTCGTCCGCCTCGTTTATATCGGGCTCAGGGTCGTAACCAGCGTCTCCATATATGAAATGTTAGCGTTCACAACTTGGGATTTAGCGAGCACACTTTCTCATACACCCTCGTAATCCTCGGAAGAGAGCCTTTTGAATATCCTCTCCCCATTCCTGACGCCTGCCACAAACACGGCATTACAGAATATGAGCACAATGAGCGCCACAACGAATCCAGCCATCCAGCCGTAGTTGTAGTAAAAGGTCATTGGTGGTATAATTATGAACGCTAAAAGGAACAGGCAGATGAACAGGACGAACATTTGGAAAACGATATCCGGGGAGCCCCTGGCACCCTCGGTAAAATTGGGGTATCTGGTACCTGCTATGACCCCCACTCCAGAAAAGGCGAGGATGATACACAGGGTAATCACCAAGAATATCAGGCTCTGGCCCGCAGGGAGCTCGGTGACCCAGAGAAGGGGGATGACCATTGCAAAACCGCCGATGATGGACGGGATAATGATGGATATCGTTTTACCGGAAAGTACATCATATCCGGATACAGGTAAGGATTTAAGCACCCACAGCCTCTTCCCTTCCTTCCCGATCAACGAAAGGCTTCCAAGGGTTACCATGAACGAGCCCTCGATGTAGAGCAAAAATGATATGGAAACGGGATAGACCAGCCAGCCCCAATCATCCTCCAGGAACTCGGAGGGGAACGATAATATCATGATCACCCCCATGACTGTCAGGAGGGCGGTTATACCGGCATAGATGTAAAAATAGCTGTCCCTCATTGTGGAGAGGAGTTCCTTTGCAGCAATGATGTTCCTGTGCTTTCGATCCCCGGCACTACCAAACGTTATTATGGAGAAGGCACGAATGAAACTATCAAGGCGTGGAAGGTGGGGGCTCTCGGCATGAGACCCGGGGATGCGATTATGCATGGCCTCCTCGAAATAATAATCCATGTCCAGGATTACCACGAGGATGAGTATGGTAAAGAAGCCAAGAATGGCAGGGAACAAGATCAACCCCGGCACCAATCCGATTGTTGTCTCAAGGTCCGAGATGTAGGCTATGAATGCCCCCCCGATTAATGCGGGAGACAAGAATCCCAAGACCTTTTTCCTGAGACCCCAGGAAAGGTAGTAGATAGGGGGGATTGCAAACCCCGAGAGTGTTGCGAAAAAGGCGATGAGGTAAAAATAAAAGATATACATCAAGAGCATGGGAAGGGAAATTGGGTCAGGGTAGAGAAGGACAAAGAAGAAAAGGAAACCCAAGAAAAACAGGGAAAAGGCAAGAAAGCTAAGGGCCATGACACTGTAGAGCTTCCCTTTGTAGACATTCCGGGTTGAAAGAGGCACGATCCTGAGAAGCTCTGCGGAGGGGTCCCGGTAGACATGGTGAAAGGTGTTGCTCATGGCCCTCCCGAAGACCAGAACATACACGGTAAAGAAGAAGTCGCCGGGTGATAGCATCTCGTTCAACACACTCTCCTTGGTTATGATGTAGATAACCGCCCAAGTGATACAGGCCATGAAGAAGATTATGAGAATGAGTGAGAAAATGGTGGTAAAACGGTGCCTCATCAGCCTCTGGCTGGTTCCCCTGACCGAGGATATCAGATCGTGTATCAGGATGAGTGAAGTGTGAGATGGATTCATGAATGTCATTTTCTGATCTTATGTTTCCTTTTGATATCCTTCCACATAACGATGTGACTGGAGCCCAATCGATAGGCGAGTTTGTCGATCTCTTCGAAGTTGTGAAGTATCTTTGATTTGGATGGGGTGTCGATAAGCTCTGCGAACCTCTTGCGTGAGATGAGATAGTCATAAAGATAATACCCCGCCATTATAAGGAGGAGTCCACCCAATATAAGGCACCAGAGATCCCAGTTCCCTATCCGATCAAAGAATGCATTGTCCTTGACCCACGAGCGGTCATCAAGGAATACACCGGATATGCCGATGAAGGTAAATATTGCCCCCGTTATGGTGCCTAAAGCGCTGATCGGCAGCTTGAAATCCCTGAAAAATCTTTCCAATGGCTTGAGGTTCATCGAATCACTGCTTGTGGAGAATACAAATCTCTAAAAACCTTTTCGCTCCAAAAGTGCCTCAGTAGATGGGTTCATCGGGGGGCTTCGTCTCGGTCTCTTTCCCTTCCTCCGTTGGGGCCTCTGGTTTCTTGGAACTGGCGGATTTGGGAGATGGTGCGGTTCCCTGGCTTCCGGGAGCAGAAGGAGCGGCCTGACGAGATTGGGGCGGCCCCTGGTACTCTGGATATGTTGGATGGTCTGGAGTGGTATGGGATCGGGGAGGCATAGACCTGCTTATCGAACTGACATAGTCAAAATAATCCTTATCGATAACAAAGGTGTGGGCCACTTTATCACCTATGCGCTGTTCACTATCTGCAATCAGGATTGCATCTATAATATAGACAATTATCGGGATTTGATAGAGGATCCTAAGCCCGTTCCTGATCAATGATTTTCGCATGTCTATAGGTTTCAGGTCCTCCCCCACGACAACGATACCCATAGCCATCTTCCCAAGGGTTTGCTGTCTGGTGCCCTCGAGATAAATAAAATAACCCAGCATAATGACAACCGAGGCTATCACGGAGGCGATGTACTTGGGAGAAGTTAGAAATGCCATGTCCATTGCGCTGCCCGTTGCACCGAATGAGTATCCGAATAATGTGAATACGAGGATAATATTAATCACACTAAGTAATATCCAATCAATTAAAAACGCCACAAACCTTTTTCCTAATCCGGCGTGCTGGATCGTCTGCGGGGGATAATAACCCCCCTGGTTGACATAAGTTTGCGGATACTGGCCCGGAGGGGGTTGTTGGGCGTAAACCGGTGGCATCTGTGGCACCTGGGAAGGAGGCGGCTGTGTACTTGGTGCTCCTCGGGTTAAATGAGTGTCTATGACGGTTCCACAGAAGGGGCATTTCACCTGTGGATAACCCATTTCGTCAAGGGTATTCTTGCAAACGGGACAGGTGATCATAGGCCGCCAGACGGATTGGGCATATTTATAACTTTAGCTTGATGTTAAGATCCGGTTTGAACCCGTATTTCGCACCCCATCACTCCGGATCACTTTTTTCATGCGGGCCACGAATCCCTTCCCTATCCGGGGGTGGAGAAGGCCTGAAACACGAAGTGCTGATGGCCGATTGGCCGAAGGCCGACAACGCGTTCGGAAGCAGAGCTTCCGAGCGCCGGATGACACCGAAGGTTGC
>DAOVMN010000240.1 GCA_030630685.1 Thermoplasmata archaeon
AACATGGGCTACGGCGACCTTTATTTTACAGGGGGGAGTGAATGAGACTCAGGGAGATTAACGAAAGGGCGTGGAGGCTTGCCATTTCCGCACTTTACAATGAAAGAGGGAGGCTTCTGCCCTATTCCTCTGGCCAGATTCGGAAGGCGCTTGAGGCAGCAAAGCGGGATGATTTCCCAGGGATTTTCCGCACAATTAAGGAAGATTACTCCCCGCCAGAGGACAAACGGTTTCTCACACGGTTCAACGAGGCATTCCTTGAGGGGCTCATGAAAACCGCAGAGGGAATGGAGAAAAGGGATGTCTATCAGATGCTTCTTTATGTGCTCTGGGACCTTGAAGCCGTAAAGAATCTGCACGGGGATGAGAGAATGCTCAGGGCCATGTGGGAGGCAGAGGGAGTGCAGGATGGTGACGGGCTTGCTCGCCTTTTAGAGGAAAAGAGCAGAGGGGGCGAACAGAAAAGGGATTACAGTCATGACGGCAGAGGCGGTGGACAGGGAAGGAATCAGAGGGGTCCACGCCGCAATAAGAGGCCGTGGGAGGATTTAAGACCGGATTACTGGAAGGACAGGAGGTGAAAGAAATGGAAATGAAAGAACTGACAATGGAAAAAGAGGAACTGAAATGGATTGTTCCAAGGGCCTACGATTTCTTCGTGGGCAAGGTGAAGATGAAAGAGCCAAGGAATGGAAAGGGAAAATACGAGATTGAGGCGCGCTCCAAGATAAAATCCCTTGTGGAGGCGCTCAGACAGTTCGACGACCCGGAGGAGAGTGTGCTTCACTTTGTGAAGTATGCGGAATATTTTCTCCCGAGGTCGCAGATGAACGCCACACTGAACGAGCTTCTCAAGGCTGTGAGTGAGATTCAGAAAAGGGAGAAGGATTACGAGAGGGTTCAGAGACAGATCCGGTATCTTGTGGGATATGCCGCATGGTCAATGGATGCCCTTGTGAACGTCTTCAATGATTCCCATGGAGAGAACGAGGTAAGGGAGAGGGTGAGGAGGATGCTTGACACCGAGTTCTCAATCGTTGGGGCACCGGAAAAGGTGGAGGAATACACGGAACAAATAATGAAATGGTATCAAAGCGCTGGAAAACAGAGACACGGGGATTACCATGGGAGGCGGTAAGATGGCAGATGAAAAACTGGCGACATCATTCGAGAAACTGGAGAAGCGGATTATTGTGAGCTACAGCGTGGAGACACTCTCTGACCTGCGTATTGGCGGGCACGACGCCACTGCACCGGGGGAGGTGGACAAGCTTGTGATTAAGGATGGAAAGGGTGTTCCCATTATCCCGGGTTCGAGCCTGAAGGGAGTGCTCAGAAGCGAGATGGAGAGGCTTCTCAGGTCACTCGGGCTGAAGGCGTGCAATGTACATGAGACCAATGGAGGATGCGGAAAGTGCACGGTCTGCTACCTGTTCGGAGGCGGAAGGCTTGCCGGCTCCATTCGGATCAGGGATGCAAGGGCGGAGACAAGAAAGACCCAGATAAGGGACGGTGTGGGAATCGACAGAAAGACCAGAAAGGCAATGGATGGGAGGAAGTACGATATCGAGGTGGTGCCCAGAGGCGTTAGATTCACGGGAAAGGTGGTAATCGAGAACCCGAGATTGGGGGATGGGGACTACACGAAACTTGATTCCTTCCTTACAACTGTGAGATTCTTCAACGAGACAGTGGGAGCAATAGGCGGAGCCACAACCCGGGGCTTCGGTGAGGTGAAGATAAACATTGACGAAACCCGTGAGGTAACAGCAGTGGACTACCTTGAGGGCAACTTCGAGGGAAGGCCGATTGACAGGGACGATGTGAAGGGGCAGTGGAGAGGCTATCTGAAGACGCAGGGAGCAGGGGGAGACCGCTGATGACGGGAGAAACGGATTTCTCTGTGGTGGAGAATATCTGGGAAATCAGAGGTACAATCAGGGCAGAGACGCCTCTGAGAATTGGGACATCCTCTCCGCCGCCGACCACAGGCACAAGGGCCGCAGTGCTTCAGGGCTACAACGCGGAGACAGGGAATTACGAGCCCTTTATTCCGGGTGCAGGACTGAAAGGTGTGCTACGCTCGAATCTGGAAAGAGTCGCAAGGTCATTCGATGAGGGGCTGAGCTGCGTTCTCACCAATGAACAAAGACAGCCCTGCGGAAGACCAGAATGCCTCGCCTGCGGGCTTTTCGGGGGCATGAAGGCCGCTGGAAGGGTAAGGGTGCAGGATTCCAGAATCGTGGGTGAAAAAGGGTTTGAACTCACGGATGAGAGACCGCATAATAGGGACAGATACGACGGAAGGGGAGAGTATTACAGGATTAAACCCATTAAGGGGGGAAGGGGATTTCGCACAGAGGAGGTCATCCTTCCGCAGAATTTCTCACTTAATATCAGGGTGGACAATGTCTCAGAGGAGGAAATCGGACTGCTGCTTCTTGCGCTGAGTGAGTTCAATCACAGACGGGCACAGATTGGCGGCGGTGCATCAAGGGGCCACGGGTTTGCGAGCGTGGATGTGAGTGAGGTGGTGAGAAAGGAGGTGAAGGAGGATGCAAAGGAGTTCTACAATCTCACCGAGACCCCAAGGCACCCGGAGGAACTCATGAAAAAGGGCATGAATTTCCTTCTGACAAACAGGGATAATGCCCACACAGGGAAGGACTTTTCTGTCTATTATCGCGCCACTGACTCATCTATTTCCGGGAATATCGTGTGCGAGATCGAGGCGATTTGTGAGACGGAATTCCTTCTGAAGGGAGACAGTGAGGGAAACACAGTGAATGTTCAGGGGATGCCCGTGATTCCAGGTTCAACAATCAAGGGATTTCTGAAGAAGCATCTTGCCAGGGACTGGAATGTGAGCAGGATTGATGATATTTTTGGCCCGTCAAATCCAAAATCTGGACACCGCTCAAGAGTGCTTGTGTCTGATTTCTTCAACCCGGAGATTGAGGGGACAAAACGGATTCCCGCTGGCTCTCGATTGAAGGGATGGATTGTGTTCGACAACATGGAGGAACGGGATATCGGGGAGGTCCTGCAGGTGCTGGGAGAGGAGAATCAAATAACAGGGAATACCGCAGCAGGGAAGACCAGGAACACCAGGCCATTCAGGAATAGGGTCAGATTCAAGGTCGAAAAGGCCTGGAAGTTCACACTCACCGACTTCGCAAGGGATGTGAGTACCAGACTTCGGGAGGTCTGAGATGGAGGAAAGGAATGAGGGAGAGGTGAGAGAAGAGTATGTGGAACGATTCGGGAAGAAATTCAAGGGAAAATTCTCCGGAATGTTCGTCCTTGTAGGTCGCTCTCCCGAGCCGCTGATACGGGATATCCGAGCAGTTTCTCCCGAGAAGGTTTGTTTCATCCACACCCCTGAAGTAGAGGAAGAGATCGACAAGGTAGTGGAGGGAACCGGTCTTCGTCCCTCCAAGTTCAAGAAAGAGAAGGTGGATGGCTCCAGGCCTGATGATACCTACGAGGTGATCAAGAGGTATGTGAGAGAATGGGGGAAAAAGATCCCGGCAGGCAGGATGGTGCTTGACATTTCCGGGGGTAAGAAGTCCATGGTGGGCGGGGCCGCCATTGCTGCCTCTTTTTACGGGATCGAGGTCATTTACAGCGATTACACAGAATACGATGATGAAAAGAGGATACCCGTGCCAGGGAGCGAGTTCCTTGCGAGTCTGACAAACCCTTTTGAGAAGACCATGGATGTAAGGATGATGGTAGGGAAACGGCTTTTCAATGCTGGAGAGTTCCGCCAGAGCGGCAGGTTATTTCGTGAGATGAAACAGAATGCAGTTGATCTGGAGCTTGAGAAAAGGCTGGAATTCTATTATGAACTGACGAAGATGTATGACAGATGGTGGAACCTTGATTTCAAGGAGGCACAGAGCAGTTACTACAAACTTGAGAGATTACAAAGGTACTCCATAGATTTCGGGGTAAACCGGAATATGCTGGAAATCCAGCATGGAATCCTCGATGAATTGAGAAGTCGCTGGGATAAAAAGAGAGAAGCAGATCGGTTCAATGATCCTCAAGTGATGAGGCATATATTCGGCACCCTGATGGCCATGGCAGAAGAGAATGAGAGGGATGGTGTATTCTCCGAGCAAGCCCTGAGGCTCTACCGTGTGTGTGAACTGATTGCCCAGCACAGGCTTATTGCGGAGCATGGTATCGATAGTTCCTGTGTCCGCTGGGATTCCCTGGACCGGAAAATAGTGAGACGTTTTAAGGAGTTATCCCTGAAGACCCTAAAA